>DAOVTY010000087.1 GCA_030632865.1 Bacteroidota bacterium | reverse complement strand
ACTCCTTCAACAAATTTAGAACTTTTATCGTTGGTGTAATCAATAGCATTTAAAGCATGGCAACGAGCAAATTCACTTTTATTTTTAAGTACCGAAACCAAAGCTTCTCTTGCAATTTCTTTTTCTCCCAAGTAATACAAAGCCTCGGCAGCCACAACAACTACATTTGCCGATTCATCAGAAATTGCAGCCTTTAATTCATCTAATGCCGGAGTTGCCTTTTCTCCCAATATTAATAATCCAGAAGCGCCCCAGTACCGAACTGCACTTTCACTACTTTTTAAATACATTTTCAAATTGTCAATATTTTCAACTTTGCCAAGTGTAGCAATTTCAGCAGCATCTATAATTTCATCCAAATTAATACTTCCCGAGCGCATATAATCATACATGGGAATTTCTCCAGCTCGATCAACTCGGTCGGCTTCCGGAATAAAACCGGTGTCCTTAATTTTTATAACCCAACTTTTATTGGCAGCACGCATCCTTTCAAGCACTTCTTTATAGTCAGGATTCTCCGCCAAGTTATTTACTTCCCATGGGTCGTTTTCAGTATCGTACAACTCTTCTACCGGCTTGGGTTCCCAGAAAATACTTTGCGTTTTGTTACAATTTCCATTTAAGTATTCTTGTTCCCACGAACCAACTGAAGGCGCCTGCCATAAATAATTAATGTGCTGCCCATAAATTCGATACGGCATGTAATTTCTTATATATCGATACTTTTGATCGCGTACGGCACGACACATATCATAACGCTCATCCATTCTTCCACGAAACATGTATGCATATTCAGGATCTGCTGTTTTTTGTTTTCCCAAAAATGCATTTCCTTGCAAATATTTGGGAATCTCAATTCCGGTGATACTCAAAAGAGTAGGAAACAAATCAACAAAACTTATCAATCTATTTACTTTAGAGCCCACTTCTTTTTCTGGAAACAGATATTTATATTTTTCAGGAATTCTTACAATAAACGGAACTCGTGTACCTGTTTCGTAAACAAAACGCTTACTGCGTGCAATAACACCTCCATGGTCGCCATAGTAGAATACAATGGTATTTTCTGATAAACCCGCATCATCTAACTCCTTTAACCATTTGCCAATTTGAGTATCCATATCTTCAACCTTGTCGTAATATTGTGCCCAGTCGTGTTTCATCTCTGGTGTTGCCGGGTGGTGAGGAGGAATAAACACCTCTTCTGGACTATGTCTCAACTCCGAATTTGGTATAGATTTATGCATACAACTTTCGTGAGAAATTCCAGTATTAAATACCGCAAAAAATGGCTGATCTTCAGCACGGTTTTTATAATGTGCATTTCTACTACTTTCATCCCATATATTATTTGGAATAATAGTACTAGAATTATAATCAGTTTTTGAGTTGTTTGAACAGTAATAACCCAATTCGCGTAAATATTCGGGGTACGTTTTTACTACTTCCGATTTAGCGTAGTAACTTCTCATATGCTGATTTCCATTTGAAGAAGCATAAACTCCAGTGATAATAGTATTTCTAGCCGGAGCACAAACAGGAGCATTCGCATAAGCATGTGTATACAAAAAACCCTCGGCAGCCAATTTATCGAGATTCGGTGTTGTAGCAAAATCATCGCCATAACAACCTAAAAGCGGACTATTATCCTCGCTAACTAGCCAAAGAATATTTGGAAGATCTTCGGCAACTTTCTCCTGGCAACTTGTAAAACTAAAAGAGATGGCAAAAAAAACTAAAATAAAGAATAAATAACTTCGGTTTTTAAATTTCATTTAAATTGATTTAGATTTAATTGTAAATCTATAAAATGAATATTGAATAAACACTTAATTTCGAATTTAATAGACTAAAAACTTCATGTTTTTTTCGAATATTTAAACCCATGGTTTAAATTAAGTTGATTGTTAAAAGATAACAACACCTAAAAATTGTTAAAAATTAGCATTAAAAACTAATATATCTCTAATACACATGCCATTACATATAAATTAACTAAAAGGCATCAACTGCAATAATGCATAGCGTACAACTTTTTTTACTATTTTTCGCCGCTTAATAAAGTCAATTGTTTTTATCTTCTTATCAAGAATAAGTTTAATAAAAAACAGTTGAACTTAAATTTTAACAAATGATAGATACACCGAAACTGACTTTACCCTCACTTTTAAATTACGCAGTAAAAAATTATGCCGATAAAACATCGCTGGTTTTTGTTGATGAAAAAAATTACACATATAAACAACTAGGTAGCGATGTTGCACTTACTGCCGAAATGTTGCAAAATATGGATGTAAAAAAAGGTGATAAAGTTGCAATTTTAAGTACAAATATGCCCAACTGGGGAGTTGCATTCTTTGCAATTTCTGCCTTAGGCGCAGTTGCTGTTCCAATATTGCCCGACTTTCACGAAAACGAGGTAAAAACAATTATAGAACATTCGGGAGCAAAATATTTGTTTGTTAACGAGGGTTTATATAAAAATATAAACGACGAAGCAACCACTTTGTTAAACGAAATAATTTTGGTCGAAAGCTTTGCAATTATTCCAAAAGGTACTTTAGCCAAAGATTTAACAACACTCGAAAGTTCTTTGCCTTCATCAATAAAAACTCCGATTTCGGTTGAAGTGGAAGAGGAAGATTTAGCTTCAATAATTTACACATCGGGAACAACAGGAAGCTCGAAAGGTGTAATGTTAACACATAAAAATCTGGCTTGGACAGCTCAGCAGTGCCGAAGTCTATACCAGGTTACCAGCAAAGATCGCTTTCTTTCTGTGCTGCCATTGTCGCACACTTTAGAAAATACAGTTGGTTTTTTACTGGGAATAAAAAATGGAGCTTCTATTTTTTATATGCGCAAGCCGCCAGTTGCGTCAGTTTTACTACCTGCATTAGAAAAAGTTAAGCCGACAATAATGTTAACGGTTCCGCTAATTATCGAAAAAGTTTTCAAAGCAAAAATTTTACCCGAATTCCAAAAAAGTGCGGTAATGCGAACATTATACTCTTTCTCGCCAATCAGAAAAATTTTACATAAAGTTGCTGCTTCTAAATTGCACAAAACATTTGGTGGCGAATTGAATTTTTTCGGAATTGGTGGAGCAAAACTCGATGCAACGGTTGAGCAGTTTTTATTTGAAGGGAATTTCCCTTATGCAATTGGATACGGTTTAACGGAAACCTCTCCGTTACTTGCAGGCGCAGTTGCTAATAATAGAAAAATTGGATCAACAGGTTTGGCAATGGAAGGAGTAAGTTTACGAATTGGCAATGTAAATCCCGAAACCGGAGAAGGCGAAGTTCAAGCCCAGGGAGAAAATGTAATGCTGGGTTATTACAAAGCACCCGAAGTAACAAAAGAGGTGTTTACCGAAGATGGTTGGTTTAGAACCGGCGACCGTGGTATATTTGATAAAGATAATATGCTGTTTATTAAAGGTAGGTTAAAAAATATGATTGTTGGTGCCAGTGGCGAAAATATTTATCCGGAAGAGATTGAAACCATGATTAATAAAATGAGATTTGTGATGGAATCATTAGTTGTAAAGAAGAAAGGGAAACTTGTTGCAATGATTCATTTGAATATGGATGAGATTGAGAACAATTTCAAAAGTATGAAATCGGAAGCACAAAAATTTATTGCTGAAAAATCGGATGAGATTTTAAAAGAGATTCAGAAACAGGTAAACGAAGAAGTAAATAAATTCTCAAGAATACAGCAAGTTGTTTTACAGCCAATACCTTTTGAAAAAACACCTACAAAAAAAATCAAACGATTTTTATACGCTTAGCGTTCATAATATTGTTAAAAAGGAAAGTCTTTAATTGGGCTTTCCTTTTTTTATTACAGGTCATTAGAATTTATTAATTTCGCAACCATAAAATTTAAAAACAAATGGTTACTGAATCGAGATACAGCGCGCGCGGAGTTTCGGCATCTAAAGAAGATGTACACGAAGCCATAAAAAACGTTGACAAAGGATTATTTCCCAAAGCATTTTGCAAGATTGTACCCGACATTTTGGGTGGTGACCCGGATTGGTGCAACATTATGCATGCTGACGGAGCAGGAACAAAATCGTCATTAGCATATTTGTACTGGAAAGAGACCGGCGATATTTCGGTTTGGAAAGGAATTGCACAAGATGCTTTAATTATGAATGTTGACGACCTACTTTGTGTGGGTGCAACCGACAATATTTTGGTTTCGTCAACAATTGGCAGAAATAAAAATAATATTCCGGGCGAAGTTATTGGGGCAATTATTAATGGTACCGAGGAACTTCTTGCTGATTTACGAGAAATGGGAATTTCAATATATTCAACCGGTGGAGAAACTGCCGATGTCGGAGATTTGGTTCGTACAATTATTGTTGACTCAACTGTTACTTGCCGAATGAAAAAAGAGGATGTAATTTCTGCTGATAATATTTCTGCCGGAGATGTAATTATAGGACTTTCATCATCGGGCCAAGCAACCTACGAGACAGAATACAATGGAGGCATGGGAAGCAACGGACTAACTTCTGCACGACATGATGTTTTTGCAAAATATCTAGCAGAAAAATACCCCGAAGGTTTTGATCCAAAAGTTCCGGAAGATTTGGTTTTTTCGGGCAATTATAAACTAACAGATAAAATTGAAGGTTTGGAAATTGATGCCGGAAAACTTGTACTTTCGCCCACAAGAACATACGCACCGGTAATTAAAAAAGTACTGGATAAATTCAGAAGACAAATTTCAGGAATGATTCACTGCTCTGGTGGCGCACAAACAAAAGTGTTGCACTTTGTTGATGATGTTCATGTTATAAAAGATAACATGTTTCCAGTTCCGCCACTATTTAAAATTATACAAGAACAGTCTGGCACCGATTGGAAAGAAATGTACAAAGTATTTAACATGGGCCACCGTTACGAAATTTATTGTGGTAAAAAAGTTTCGGATAAAATTATATCAATTGCAAAATCGTTTAATATCGATGCACAAATTATAGGAAAAGTTGAACCTTTTGATGGGAAGAAACTTACTATTATATCAGAGAAGGGAAAGTTCACATACTAATTCAACCCCACTTGTGTGGGAATAAGAAATAAAAATAACATGGCACAATATGCACTTCTAGAAAAATACGAATCTATAAAACACCGTTTCGACGAGGTGGAACAGCAAATTGCAGACCCCGAAATTATTTCGGATATGAAAAGGTATGTAAAACTAAATCAGGAATATAAAAACCTGGGAAAGCTGGTTAACGTATTCAGAGAATATAAAAACCTGGTTAATAATATTGAAACCGGAAAAGAGATGTTGGCTGAAGAAACCGACAATGAGATGCGCGAAATGGCTCGCGAAGAGATTGAAATTTCAGAAAAACTCATTCCAAAAAAAGAAGAAGAAATAAAACTGTTGCTTGTTCCTGCCGACCCCGAAGATAGTAAAAATGCAATTCTCGAAATCCGTGCCGGAACAGGTGGCGACGAGGCAAGTATTTTTGCCGGAGACCTTTTCAGAATGTACTCAAAATTCTGCGAAAAGAAAGGCTGGCGAATGGATATAACAAACGTAAACGAAGGTACTTCTGGTGGATTCAAAGAGATTGTTGCCAATATTAAAGGCGAGAATGTTTATGGTATTATGAAATATGAATCGGGAGTTCATCGCGTTCAGAGAGTACCACAAACAGAAACTCAGGGGCGAGTGCATACTTCGGCGGCAACAGTTGCTATTTTACCCGAGGCCGAGGAATTTGACATTGATGTGAAAGATAGTGACATTAGAAAAGATACATATTGTTCATCAGGTCCGGGAGGACAATCGGTTAATACAACCTACTCTGCAATTAGGTTAACACACGAGCCAACAGGAATTGTGGTTACTTGTCAAGACCAAAAATCTCAACTTAAAAATTTAAAC
Source organism: Bacteroidota bacterium (assembly GCA_030632865.1). Classification (GTDB taxonomy): domain Bacteria; phylum Bacteroidota; class Bacteroidia; order Bacteroidales; family Prolixibacteraceae; genus Draconibacterium. The sequence goes on along the minus strand of DAOVTY010000087.1, from coordinate 4,816 downwards.
AAAGCAATGATTGAATTGCGCTCAAGAATTTACGCACTGGAACATCAGAAATATTTGGATGAGATTTCATCGAAACGGAAAACCATGGTTTCTACCGGCGACCGTTCAGCCAAAATACGTACATACAATTGGCCGCAAGGAAGAGTTACCGAACATCGGATTAATTTAACTCTATATAATCTTCAGGCAGTTATTAATGGAGACATCGACGAGATAATTGAAAAACTGATGATTGAAGAAAATGCTGAAAGATTAAAAGAGGCAGAGATTTAAAAAATCATACTAATATATTAAACTTAGGAAAGGCTTCCGACTTCTGTCTTCCTATTATTTTTTAATCAATGAATAAACAACAACTTTTCGAACAGATACAAAAAAAGCGTAGTTTCCTTTGCGTTGGATTAGACTCCGATATTCAAAAAATACCAAACCATTTATTGGAAACTTCAGACCCTATTTTTCATTTCAATAAAGAGATTATTGATGCCACCGCCGAATTTACAGTTGCGTACAAACCAAATCTGGCTTTCTACGAAAGTTTGGGTTCTCAAGGCTGGGATAGTCTTGAAAAAACTGTAATGTATCTGAAATCGAAACATCCCGAAATATTTGTTATCGCCGATGCAAAACGTGGCGACATAGGAAATACTTCAAGTTTATATGCCCGTGCATTTTTCGAACGTCTCAATTTCGATGCAGTTACTGTTGCTCCATACATGGGCGAAGATTCAGTAAAACCGTTCATGACTTACGATGAAAAATGGGTAATACTTTTGGCTTTAACATCGAATAAAGGAGCATTAGATTTTCAGTTTTTGCAAGATGAAAAGAGTGGAGACAAACTTTTCGAGAGTGTGCTAAAAACTTCGCAAACATGGGGAAGTACCGAAAATATGATGTATGTAGTTGGTGCAACAAAAGCCGAAAAATTAAAAGAAATACGAAAAATTATACCCAACCACTTTCTTCTGGTTCCGGGTGTAGGTGCTCAAGGAGGTAGTTTGCAAGAAGTTGCCCTAAATGGATTAAACAACAATTGCGGACTTTTAGTAAACTCTTCGCGTGGGATTATTTATGCTTCTGTAGATTTTGATTTTGCAGATAAAGCAAAAGATGCTGCCAAAGAGATTCAGCTTGAAATGGAAGCACTATTAAAAGAAGCAAATCTAATATAACAATGGCTTATACAATTCCTGAAACCATGTTAGCAGTAGTACTTGCAGAAGATGGTGCTACACCCGAAGTTAAAAGAATACCAACTCCACAACCCGGTGTCGGCGAAGTACTTATTAAAATGTATTCTACACCTATTAATCCTTCCGACCTGGCATTTCTAAAAGGTGGTTATGGAATACAAAAAGAGTATCCTGCCGTTCCGGGATTTGAAGGCAGTGGAACTGTGGTAGATGCCGGTAAAGGAATTCTACCAAAATTATGGATGGGTAAAAAAGTTGCTTGTGCAGCTTCGCCTATCTACGATGGTTGTTGGGCAGAATATATGAAAACAAAGGCAGGAATGTGCGTGCCAATTTCAAAAAATATTTCGTTGGATCAGGCTGCAATGATGTTTGTAAATCCGATGACTGCACTAGCCTTTTTTGATGTCTATAAAAAGTTGCCAAATACAACTAAAAAACCTCGGGGCATTATAAATACTGCAGCTGCAAGTGCTTTGGGAAGAATGGTTATTAAGATGGGGCAAAAACAGGAAATTCCTGTAGTATCTGTTGTTAGACGCCAAGAGCAAGTTGACGTTTTAAAGGCTGAAGGTGCTGAATATATAATAAATAGTAGCGAACCCGACTTTGAAATTAATTTGAAAGAACTTGCACACAAATTAAATGCAACTGTAATATTTGATGCTGTTGGAGGTAGTATGGTTCAACAACTGCTTAATGCAGCACCAAAAGAAAGCAACCTTTATATTTACGGCAGACTTTCTGAAGATACTTGTGAAATTAATCCGGGTAATTTAATATTTACAGGTAATAATATTCAGGGTTTTTGGTTAACCGGATGGTTGCACAGTAAAAGCTTTTTGCAATCTGTGTTAAATACTCGAAAAATTCAATCACTTTTAGGGAAAGAGTTGGGTACTACAATTCATAAACATTTTCCCATAGAACAAATTAACGAAGCCATTGAAACTTACAAAAATAATATGAGTAAGGGAAAAGTGTTAATTCGTTTAGGAGAATAACATTCGCTTTAAATTACTACTTTTGTTTATCTTATTATTCTAAATAACAATATTCAAAAAGTATGAAACCTATCCATTTTATTGCTTTAGCAACAGTTCTGTTCACCCTTATTTCTTGCTCACAAAAAACAAAAGAAGAGGTTAAAAAAAATCAACCTCCAAACTTTGTGATAGTATTTATCGATGACATGGGTTACGGCGACATTGGTACACAAGGTGCTACCGGCTGGACTACTCCAAATCTTGATAAAATGGCAAGCGAAGGAATGCGTTTTACAAATTTTTACTCGGCGCAACCCGTTTGCAGTGCATCGCGTGCCGGATTACTTACCGGCTGTTATCCCAACCGTATTGGAATTTCAGGAGCACTATTCCCTCGCGATGAAAAGGGAATAAATCCAAACGAAACTACTATTGCCGAAATGTTAAAAGAGAAAGGTTATGCAACAGGAATTTTTGGGAAATGGCATTTGGGACATCATAAAGAATTTTTGCCTTTACAGCATGGTTTCGATGAATATGTTGGATTGCCATATTCCAACGACATGTGGCCAATTGGTGTGGATGGGAAAAGACGTGAAGGCGAAAGATGGGATAACTATCCTGATTTACCATTAATTGAAGGCAATGAAACTGTTGAGTATATTACAACTTTAGCGGGGCAAGACAAACTAACCACACTTTACACCGAAAAAGCTGTTGACTTTATAAATCGCAATTCAGACAAACCATTTTTTGTCTATTTACCACACTCAATGGGACATATTCCGTTGGGAGTTTCAGATAAATTTAGGGGAAAAAGTGAGCAAGGTTTTTATGGCGATGTAATGATGGAAATTGACTGGAGTGTGGGTGAAATTGAAAAAGCACTGAATGCAAATGGCATATCAGAAAATACAGTATTTATATTTACAACAGACAATGGCCCTTGGTTAAATTTCGGAAATCATGGAGGATCATCGGGAGGACTTAGAGAAGGTAAAACAACAAGCTGGGAAGGCGGACAACGAGTGCCTTTTATAATAAACTGGCCTGCCGGAACTCCTGCCGGAACAATAAATAACAAACTAGGTTGTGCAATAGATATTTTACCAAGTTTTGCAAAACTCGCCGAAACAACTTTACCAAAATTAGAAATTGACGGGTTGGATATTACTGAACTTTGGAAAGGAAACCCCGATGTCAGACCTCGCGAAGATATTTTATTTTACTATGGTAAAAACAATTTGAATGGTGTTCGTAAAGGGAACTGGAAATTGGTTTTACCTCACACATGGCGTTCTTATAATACCAAACCCGGGAAAGATGGGTACAGTGGCAAACGAATAAAAATGACAGTTGAAACGCCAGAGCTTTATAATATGATGCGCGACCCAGGAGAACAATATAATGTAATTGAATATTATCCCGAAAAAGTAAAAGAACTGATGAAAGTTGTTAACGAGGCCCGCGTAGAGTTAGGCGATTTAAATGTGGGTATTGAAAAAGGTGCAGGAACCAGAGAAATTGGAATAAAGTAGAAACTTGTAAAAGATTTAATTAATCAATTTGAATACCTTTTTCTTTGCACAATTTAACAGCCAATTTACTTAATTTATACTTCTGTATTTTACCGCTTGCGGTTACAGGAAATTCATTCACAAAAAAGATATATTTTGGGATTTTAAAATGGGCAATTTCCCCTCTGCAAAAATCAGTAACTTCTTCTTCTGTAAGAGTTGTGTTATTTTTCACTTTAATAAATGCACCAACTAATTCGCCATATTTATTACTAGGAATTGCAACAACTTCAACAACTTCGATTTGATGCAACTGGTAAAGATAATTCTCAATTTCGCGCGGATAAATATTCTCGCCACCACGAATAATCATATCTGTAATCCGTCCGGTAATTCTATAAAAACCATTTTCCGACTTTACAGCCAAATCGCCAGAATGTAACCAACCTTCACTGTCGATAACCTCTTTAGTAGCTTCTGAATTATTGTAGTAGCCTTTCATAACATTATACCCACGGCAACAAATTTCGCCCTGCTCGTCAACGCCACACAATTTACCTGTTTCAGTATTTACAATTTTAACTTCAACATTTGGCAACTCAAAACCCACTGTTGTAGAACGAAGCCTCGCCGAATTATGTGCTCGAGTAGCAGTCATCCCAGGCGACGTTTCACTTAAACCATAAACAATAATAATATCTTTTGCGTGCATTCTCGTCATCACCTCATTCATTGTTTCTATGGGGCAAGGTGCACCTGCCATTATTCCTGTGCGTAGAGAACTTAAGTCAAACATATCAAACATTGGATGATTCAACTCCTCGATAAACATGGTTGGCACACCATAAATGGCAGTACATTTCTCTTTCTGAATTGCAGCGAAAACCATAAGCGGATCAAAGTCTTCGGTAAAAACCAAAGTTGCACCGTGGGTAACAATTGCACAAACTCCGAGTATATTTCCAAAGCTGTGAAATAGAGGGACACAAACCAACAGACGTTCGTTGCCAGAATATTTCATGCACTCTCCTACCGAGTACCCGTTATTCAAAATATTATGGTGCGAAAGCATTACACCCTTTGGAAAACCTGTGGTTCCGGAAGTATCTTGCATGTT
>DAOVTY010000071.1 GCA_030632865.1 Bacteroidota bacterium | reverse complement strand
TACACTGGCAGAATACGCCGACACAAAAATGGGGACTGCCCATTCGCGTTGGATGATTGCACCTGGACCGTGGATGCCATTTAGTATGGTAAAATTAAGCCCCGACAATCAGAATAAAGGCTGGCAAGCTGGCTACGATCCAATTTTTGAATCAATCGGCGGGTTTAGTCATATTCACGAATGGACAATGGGAGGCCTCTCTTTTATGCCAACAAATGGTGATTTGATTACGCAGGTTGGCGACCAAAGAAACCCGGACGATGGATATCGTTCGCGGATTAATAAAGAATCAGAAGAAGCGCCAATTGGTTATTACAAAGCTGATTTAATTGATTATAATATTACTGCCGAATTAACAGCAACTACCCGTGCAGGATTTCAACGTTATACTTTTCCAAAAGAAAAAGAAGGGTCGCGAATTCTACTCGACCTACAAAACCCAGCAGAATATTCATACAAACTGGAGGAGATTTTTATTGAAAAAGTAAGTGATACCCGCGTTGAAGGTTTCAGCAAACAACTTTCACCAAATACCTGGTCGGGAGGAATATCGCAAGAGTACATTGTTCATTTTATCGCTGAATTTGATCAGCCAATAAAAAATTATGGTTTCTGGACTGAAGATGGAATTCGGAAAAACACCACAAGATTGAAGGTTGAAAAATGTAATGATGCAGGGGCATATTTTGAATTCGAAACCAAAGAAAATAATGTAGTACAAGTTCGTACCGCCATTTCATACGTGAGTATTGAAAATGCATCAGAAAATTTAGAGACTGAAATAAGCAACCCTTTTGGGTGGAATTTTGAAGCAGTAAGACAAAATAATTTGGATACTTGGAATGAGCTTTTTAATCGAGTAAAAATCTCGAGCAGCGATAAACGTGAGAAGATGCGTTTTTACACAAATATGTATCGTGCATTGTGCAGCCGAAATATATTTAGCGATGTAAATGGCGAGTGGGTAGATGCTGATGAACAAATACAACAGTTATCTGATCCGGAATCGCCGGCTTTAGGTTGCGACGCATTCTGGAATACATTTTGGAATCTGAATCAGTTTTGGAATTTGGTTACACCTGAATGGAGCAACCGTTGGGTAAAATCGCAATTGGCAATGTACGATGCCGGAGGTTGGCTGGCAAAAGGTCCAGCAGGAATGGAGTATATTCCGGTAATGGTAGCAGAGCATGAAATTCCATTAATTGTTGGTGCTTATCAAATGGGAATTAGAGATTATGATATAGAAAAAGCATTTGAGGCAGTTAAAAAAATGCAGATCACGCCAGGTCAAATTGTGGGAGGCGGATTTGCTGGAAATCGAGACTTGGAAACATATTTAAAACACAAGTATGTACCGTACGATAAAGGTCGTTTCTCAAATACTATGGAGTATTCGTTTGATGATTGGACCGTTTCGCAATTTGCTAAATCGCTGGGAAAAGAGAAAGAGTATCATATTTTTTCAGAAAGAGGAAATTACTGGAGAAATGTGATTGATACAGAAAGTGGGTATGCCAAAATGAAACATTCGGATGGAAGTTGGCTCCCTAATTTTGATCCTTATAAATCAGGCGCAAATCATCATTATGTTGAAGGAAATGCTTGGCAGTTAACCTTTTTTGTTCCGCAAGATATACCGGCATTGGCTGATGCAATTGGAAAAGATCGTTTTATTGAACGATTAAATTGGGGATTTACAGAAAGTAATAAAACACGTTTTAATGGTAAAAATGATCAATATTGGAATTATCCCGTAATTCAAGGAAATCAGCAGTCGATGCACTTTGCATATTTGTTTAATTGGGTTGGAAAACCTTGGTTGACACAAAAGTGGAGCAGGGCAATTATTAACCGATATTATGGCTACGGATTGGCAAATGCATATTTGGGAGATGAAGATCAAGGACAAATGAGTGGCTGGTTTATAATGGCCTCTCTCGGCCTGTTTCAAACTGATGGAGGTTGCCGAGTTGATCCAATTTACGAAATTGGTAGCCCAATGTTTAAACGAGTTGAGATTGATTTAGGTAGGCAATATGGACGAGGAGAAAGTTTTATTATCGAAGCAAAAAATACGTCACGTTTAAATCTGTATATTCAAAGTGCTAAATTAAATGGTGAAGTTTTAAATGATTTTAAGTTTTCTACAAAAAAACTACTTAATGGAGGAAAACTAGAATTAGAAATGGGACCTAAACCAAATATAAATTGGGGCAATTAAAAGATTAGCAACAGATTATTAAAAACGAGAAAAGCGGTGGTATTTCCACCGCTTTTTTCATACCTAATAAATAAACAACCGTTTTTTTGCTTCGTACAAATAATATTACAATCAATTCGTTAAGCTCGGAAATATACAAAGCAACATTAACCATGTACGAAGTATGTTTTACAATGTTTCAGATTGCTAATAAATTAACAAAATTTAACCCCTTTTTGATTTTCAAAAAAATAGCCACTGATAAATTCGCTAGTTATTTTTTATATCTCAGGAACTTTTAAAGAGTTGCAAAAACCTTTTCGAGTAGTTTTTTAGTTGCAATTATTCCTTCTTTTTCCGAAAGCTCACTTCCTTCGTATTCAATACCAACATATCCCTTATAACCCGCATCTTCTACAATTTTCATTATGCGAGAATAATCCATATTTCTTTCGTTTCCATCAGCATCAAATACATTAGACTTTGCACTAACACCTTTCGCAAATGGCATTAACAATTCCATGCCTTTATATCTGTCAAACTCTTCACCAGTTTTACGGTTAATAAAAAAGTTCCCAAAATCTGGCAAAGTTCCAACTCGCTTATGATCTACCATTTGCATAACTCCGGCAAGCCAATTTCCATTGCTCGAAAGTCCACCATGATTTTCAACAATAACGTTAATCTTTTTAGTGTCACCGTATTCACATAACATTCGTAATCCATCGGCAGCAAGTTTTTGCTGCTCTTCGTATTCGCCTCTACTTCCGGCATTTACACGAATTGAATGGCAACCTAAAAATGCAGCTGCATCAACCCATTTTTTGTGATTTTCAACAGTTTTAATACGTTCCGCTTTTTCAGGATGTCCCATCATTCCTTCGCCATCGCACATAATAAGAACACTCTCAACACCTTCGTTTTTACAAATCTTTTTTAATTCACCCAAATAAGCTTCATTTTTGGCTTTATCTTTAAAAAACTGATTTACATACTCAACACCTTCAATTCCCATTTTTCTGGTTATCACCGGAAAATCAAGATTTGTCATCTCATTTGCAAATAGCGCTTTGTGATACGACCACTCTGCCAACGAGATTTTATACGATGATTTTTTATTTACTTGTCCTGCAATTGCAGGCGTTACAAACATTGCTCCTGCCGTGGCAGCTAAAGTTGTTTTTAAAAATTTTCTGCGATTTGTGTTTTTCATTATTATTATTTTTTGTTGAAATTACAAAATAAAGAGAACATCTAATAATTTTTTATTGATGAGAAATAGTTTTATAAGACCCCATAATTATTAAATAATTAAAATTGTGTATAATGGATTTTGTATTGAACAAAAAGTATTACACTATGTTATGTAATTTAGTAAATTGAACAAAAGTAAAAATCAAATTATTATGAATGAAAAGTATCAGGAATTTTTAGACATGGCCTATGAATTAATTGTAGCTCACGGAATGAAAGTAGTTACGGCAATTATTGTCCTTATAATTGGATTATGGATAATTGCACGCATTGCAAAAGTCACCGACAAAATGATGGAAAAACGTGAAGTGAGTGTTTCGCTTCGTGGATTTTTGAAAGCGTTGATTAGTATTTTGCTTAAGGTTATGCTTTTAATTAGTATTGCGCAAATGGTGGGTATTGAAACCACATCGTTTATTGCTGTTCTTGGAGCACTTGGACTTGCAGTAGGTTTAGCTTTGCAAGGAACACTTGCAAATTTTGCAGGTGGGGTAATGATTTTGCTTTTCAAACCGTTTAAAGTTGGAGATTTAATAGAATCGCAGGGGCACTTGGGAACTGTAAAAGAAATTCACATTTTTGTTACAATACTTTTAACTCCCGAAAATAAAACAGTAATTATTCCGAATGCTGCTGTTTCTAATAACGATATTGTAAATTACACTACCGAAGGAATGATGCGTGTTGATATGGTGTTTGGAATATCTTACGAGTCGAATATTAAAGATGCAAAAGATATTTTATTAAAGATAATCGAAAATCATCCAAGTGTTTTAAAAGAGCCGGCTCCTTTTGTCGGGGTGAAAGAGTTGGCTGATAGTTCTGTTAATCTTGCCGTTCGTCCGTATTCTGCTCCACAAGATTACTGGGCTGTTTATTTCGATGTAATAGAAGCAGGAAAGATTGCATTAGACGAAGCCGGTATTACAATTCCATTCCCACAAGTTGATGTGCACATGGACAAATAAAAATCTATATTATAAACAAAAAATCTCTGTAGAGTTATTTATCTACAGAGATTTTTTTATGAAGTAAACTAAGTTAACCTCTATACATATTTATAACGTTTTATATTCTTTTTTGGAGTCTTTTCAAACTCTTCTTTTACCAATTCTATTTTGCTTAATTGTTCGTATTTAGGAAGTTCAGAATTTACCTTTTTACAATTGCTATCCATAATTCCAACTAGGTCTGATTCTGATATTTTATCAAGGTTCATTGCTTCATAATCGGGATAAACCAAAGCAATTAGTTTTGAATCTCTCATTGTAACTACACATTCGGCAACACAGCACTGGTTCGAAACTTTAGCCTCAATTTCTTCAGGGTATATATTTTGTCCTGAAGAACCAAGCAACATATTTTTAGATCGACCTCGAATATAGATAAAATCATTTTGATCTATTACTCCTAAATCGCCTGTTTTTAGCCAACCATCGTCTGTAAAAGTATCTTTTGTAGCTTCCTCATTTTTAAAATATCCAAGCATAACATTTTCACCTTTTACTTGAATTTCGCCAACAATATTAAATGGGTCTTTCGAATCTATCCGCACTTCCATCCTATCAACTAATTTTCCTGCAGAAGAAGGCATTGTTTTATCCCATGCTTCATAACTAATTAGTGGTCCACATTCCGTCATTCCATAACCTATGGTAAATGGGAATTTAATACGTTTAAAAAATTTCTCAACATCGGCACTTAACTGAGCCGCACCAACCACAATTTCGAAAAACCGTCCACCAAAAGTATCTACCAATTTACCTTTAATTTTTTTCAGCAAAATTGTAGAGATAATTGGGGTTGCCAACAATACTTTTATTAATGGTTTTTCTAAAGTTGGCAGTAATCGTTTTTTGTATATTTTTTCTATTACAAGCGGAACCGAAAGAACCAAATGCGGTTTAACTTCGCCAAAAACTTTAGTTATAATAGCCGGTGATGGAATTTTGCTAAGGAATGTGATATGACAACCTAAAGTTACTGGAAACAAAAACTCAAATAGTAACCCATAAACATGTGCCATTGGTAAAAAAGAAACAATTTTATCGCCTGACTTTAAAGGCATATGTTCACGTGCATAAACTATATTCGAAACCAAACTGCGCTCCGGAATCATTACTCCTTTTGTAAACCCAGAAGTTCCAGAGGTATAAGAAATTACACACATCTCTTCCCGTTCCCACTCCTCGAACTGAAATCCTTTTTTTGTAAGTTGATTCTCTTTGTAATACTGAAATGAATCGGTTAGTTTAAATTTAATGTTTTCATCTTTAGCTTCGTGTAACGAAAAATCCTCTAATACAAGAACTGCCTTCAAATTTGGCGACTCGTCAATATTTATTTTATCTAGCAACGATTTTGCTCCAATTACAATTTTCGACTCTGAATGATTAATAATATAATTAATATCTTTTTCGTTAAAATCTGGCATTATCGGCACCGCAACTAATCCGGCTGAAATAGCCGATAAAAAAGAGGCTCCCCAGTTTGCTGCATTTCTGCCAAGAACAGCAATTTTATCACCTCGTTGAAGCCCTGAAATTTGATAAAAAAGATGCAAAGACTTTATTGTTTTTGCAATATCTGAGTATTTGAAATTTTCGCCTTCGAAATCGGAAAATGCGAGATTATCCCAATTTTGATTAAATGAATTAGTGTAAAGTTTAGCTAAAGTTTGATTTTTCATATGATTATAATTGCTTGTTTTTATAAGTATCATATGAAACTCGCTTATAATGATTCTCCTGTGTGCAAGAGATTTTACATGCTCGTTTCATAATATAATTGTTTATGCATCACAACTATAAAATTAAATGAATGGAGCTTAAAAAAAAACTTTTAGATGGATAAAAGTTAAAATGGTTTTTGGGAAGATTAAATATACTAACAAAAAAAAACCGGTTCCATTAATGAAACCGGCCTTAAGACTCTGAAATTTCCGTTACCCGTACAGTGTGTGTGTTAATTTTTTAACTACTATTTATAATTTCTATTTTTTACAAGGAGGATGAATTCTGGTAAATAGCAATCAGTTGAATATTACTTGAAAGTTATGCACAGGCGTTAGGAATCAAATAATTGGGGAATTATATTTTTATTATCTGTAAAGATAACTATTTCCGTTTTTTAAATTCCAAACATATAAATAAGAAAAGAACTTTTTACTACTACAATACTAAAAAGAAAAAGTTCAATTATTAGGCATAACTATTAAACGGTAGTAATTTTTATGTAAACGGTATACTTTATTTACCAAGCGGTTTCGAGAAACTATCAAATTCGATTAACCTACATGGTACTATCAACAATTGGCACAATAATTTTTACTTGAGTTCCAGCTTGAGTAGCTCCCGGAAAAATATTTTTTGTTGTAATTTCAGAATTTACACCTTGTCTTTCGCCAATTAATTTTAGCCTTTTTTTAGTTAAAGCAACTCCCATGTTTAATCCTTGCCCCGACTTAGAAAATGTTTCTGTATCTTTAATTCCAATTCCATTATCTTCTACTAAAACCTCTATACTTTTATCGTCAACACAGCTAAAAATAATTTTAATAAATCCATCTCCTTCAATCGACGAAATACCATGCCAAATTGCATTTTCAACAAATGGTTGAACAATCATAGATGGAATACAAATATCATAACTATCAAGTTGGTCCTCAACTTCAATTTGATAGTTAAACTTATCATTCATTCTCAATTTTTCGAGCTCAATATAATTCCGAAGTCTTTCAACCTCATCATCAACACAAATAAAACTTGTTTTTAACGAGTTCATATTTTGCCTTATTAAACGGGCAAATTGAGACAAATAAGTACCAGCTTCTGTTGATCTGTTTTGAAGCAAAAATCCTTGAATGGAACCCAAAGCGTTAAAAATAAAATGAGGGTTCATCATCGATTGTAATGCTTTGTTTTCTAAAGTTATAAGCAAATGCTCTGTATCTCTTTGTTTTATCTTTCTATTATATCTGTATCTAACAATTAATAATATAATGAATAGCAATAATATAAATAACAAAAGTTGCATTATTGGTCGTTGAATAATAGTGGGATGCACAATAATTGGCATTTCGATAACTTTACCATACTCCTCTCTATTTTTCCGGGATTTTAATTTAAAGGTGTAATTACCTGGTGAAAGATTTAAGTAAACTACTCTTTTTTCATTACCAATTATCCAGCTTTCATCAACTCCTTCTAACATGTACGAATAGTTTGAGGGTATTGATGAATAGTTCAAACTTGAAAATTCAATACTTAATCTTTTCCTATTTTTAAATTCTACACTCCCCGATGATAAATCATACTCTTCTTCATTGAGTGAGATTTTATAAAAGTAGGGTTTTGTGGGCTGAACCTCTGCATTAATACATTCATCTAATGGGATAAAAGTTATACCATCATCAGAAGCTACATAAAGTGTATTGTCTTGAAAGTAAAGGTCGTTAATATTGTTAAACTCAATATTTAAACGATCTAATTCAATTGGTTCATTTGATAATATTTTTAAAGGGTTTGAAATAAAATAAACAGTTCTATTCGTAAAAAAGAACAGAGTTGAGCCTTCATAAATCATATCCTTAATCCTAAAATCTATTTGAGGAATAAACTGACTTGTTAAGTCGTAGTATTTTTTATTATTTAAAAGATATAGTTTATTTCTCCTCACATTTATTATTTCATTTTCATTATCTAATATTAGATGCGAAGATACTATTTGCCCATTAAATGGCTGGTACAATGGAGCTAATTTAATTGAGTCAGTTAAGATATAATTCTTCGCAACATTTACAATTAGTTTATTCTCGCTATTAAAAAATATATTATTTATCCTGCCTCTGTCTAAATTTAAAATAGTTGTTACGTAAGAGTTTTCAATTTCAGTACGAAATAGCTTATCGACAATAAACGAATAGATAAGATTCTCAGTTAAATTTACTGCCAATTTATTTATTCTGAACTTAAATCTTCCTACTATAGTATAATTTATCGTTTTGTTTTTTGTATTTACATCTACATCACTAATGATATACATTTTTGTATTTATCCCGCTTAAAACAATTGTACTGTTTTTAAATTGGTAAATATTATTAATTGTGTTTCCATCAATATTAATACTACTCTCAAATTTTTTATTGTTGAGAATGTAATACAATGATTCTCCGTTAGTTGCCCACACTCCATCTTGGATGGAAGCTGCTAAATCGGTAATTCCTTTACCATTAAATTCATTTTTACCAAGAAACTTGTATTTAAGAATATCTCGATTAATTTTATATATGCCATCAACATTAGAAACTATCCAAATATTATTCTCTTTATCAAGTATAAGGTTCTGTGCTTTTGAAATGTCGAGATGTAAAACAATACTGTCTTGTTTATAACAATAAACCCCTTTGTCGAATGTTGATATCCACATAAATCCATCTTCATCTTCGATAATAGATTGTATAAGTTGTGTCTCTGATTTTAAAATATTCTTTTTAAAAATCTTTAAATCTCGAAATAAATGTAAGTACCCGAATTGATCTAATACATAACTTTCATTTTCATTCTTTTGACAAACATTTTGAGAACGAAATGGGTTTTTATGCAACTTCAATTCATCATCAATTTCTTCAATTTCGTAAATCCCCGGTGCAGTCCATAAAAGAAACTTATTATCCTCCGATTTATTAAAATTATAAAGTCCAATGTCCTTGCTATTATTCAAACTAAAATCTCTATAATCAATAAATTCATTCTGTTTTACTACAAAAACTTCGCTTACTGAATTGTAAAAATATAATGTTGAATCTTTATCTTGAAAAAAATCATGAATAAAAACATTAGTTTTCAACTCATTTAAAAAGGGAGCATTTTTCTCATTAAATATTGTATTTTCATAAAAAAAATTAATAGTACCATTGCGATTAAAAAACCATAATCTACCCTTAAAATCTTCTTTCATTCGCAATACAATATCCCCATTAAGACCATCTTCTCTAGTGTAACTTACAAAGTTGCTTCCATCAAACCGAACAACTCCAACACTAGTACCAAACCACATAAAACCATTTTTATCTTGATAAGAGCAATATATATTGTTTGATGGCAAACCATCAGCAATTGTATAATTTGTGATAAACGGATTTTGTGCTACCGTAGATAGGAGCATTAAAAATAAAAGAGATATTATAATGAAGTATTTTTTCACTAATCAACAGATTTTGAGAATGCACCAACAGCATCTCGAAATTCAATATATCGCCGTCTCGAAATTGACAGTTTTGTATCGTCATCTAAGACTGCAAAATACCCTTGATACGTTGAAAATCCCTTTATAAAATTCAAATTTATAATAGTCGATTTATGAATTCTAAAAAATAAAGGGGAGTCTAAAATATTATCATATTCGCCCAGCGACTTACTTGAAACAACCTTCTCTAATCCTGATATATGTATAATTGTATAGTTTCCATCTGCCTCAAAAAACCTAACCGTTTTTAACTCAATAATACGGTATTCCAACTTTCCGGCAACTGTAATTTTGGTTATTTGATTATTGTCACTTTGTATTTGTTGCGTTAAGTTATTTAACGATTCGTTGTAAATTTTTCGCACCTCTTCCTTCTCTCTTTTTAAGTCGAGAATAGAAACAGCTTTTGTAACTGCATCTCGCAACTCCATAGGATTTATTGGTTTCAAAAGATAGTCGATTGCGTTTGCTTTTATTGCTTTTAAAGCGTACTCTTCGTAAGCAGTAGTAAAAATAATCGAATAATTATCTTTAGGAATTGAAGCAATAAAATCGAATCCGTTCTCTTTGGGCATCGAAATATCCAGAAAAATTAAATCAACCTGATTATTTTGCAGAAGCTCTCGCCCGGCTTCGGCAGAATTTGCTTTGCCACGTAAATCGAGCTCAGGACAATTTTGATGAATAAGAATTTCAAGTGTTCTCTGTAAATTTATTTCATCATCAATAATTATTACATTGTACCTTCTCATATTAACAAAGATATAATTTATATCAGAAAATAATTTTTAATTTAACCAACGGTTTATGTGAGTAATTATAAGGACTATATTCCTGTTTAAACGGTAAAAAAACTATTTAAAAAAATCTTTATTCCCTTCTTTTTCACGAGTGAACCAAACTGCCATTTCTCCTAATTCCCGATGACTCCACGAATAGTACGGAACCATTTTCATTCCCTCTTTCGACTCTAGCGTTACAACCCCCTCCAATAAACTAGAATTATAATGGGGCACAAATTTAGTATCTGCCGAAATAGCCAAATTAAGTACTCCACCAGAATTATCAACCTGCTCGGCGCAATAAACGATGGGACCCCGCTCAATTGCTACTTCTCCTGCAATCTCCTTAACGTTATCATTAGGAATAACTTTTCGAACTGACATCGGAAGTACAAGTTCTACAACATCACCATCATTCCATTTTTTCTGAATAGAAATATATCCGTTTTCCGTTACAAAAGAGACAGGTTTGTTATTGATAAAAAGCCGAACAGGAGTTTCTTGCTCATTTAAATAAAAATACAAATTACTGGGGACAGGTTTATTTTGCGCCCATCCCGGAATCCTAATTTTAAAAGTAAAATCAACAGGTGTTTTTGCTGAAATTTTAAATTTAATATCTCCCTCCCAAGGATATTTTGTCTCCTGTACAATATTAATTTCTTTTTTATTAATGTTGAAACTAGTTTTGTTAGCCATAAAAAGATTAGCATAAATTTCTTTTTCTGTTTGTGCATAAATATAGTTTGGAACTGCCGGAATAAATCGCGAAATATTTGACGGACAGCAAGAACAATTAAACCATGGTTTTCGTTCCAGTGCATCTCTGTTAAATTTATCTTCGCCATCAAATTCCAAAACATTGGGATAGAAAAACGTATTTCCTTCGAACGAAATTCCGGAAAGCATTCCGTTATAAAGCGTGCGCTCCAAAACATCGATATATTTACTTTCGCCCTTCATTAAAAACATTCGCTGATTCCAAAAAACATTTGCAATTGCTGCGCAGGTTTCGTTGTATGCACGATTAGGTAATTGGTAATTTTCGCCAAAAGCTTCGCCCTCATATTTGGCACCAATTCCACCGGTAATATAAAATTTCTTTCCAACCACATTTTCCCAAATTAAATCTATGGCATCAATATATTGCTGATTACCGGTTAAAGCCGCAACATCTGCCATTCCAGAGTACATATAAACTGCGCGCACTGCATGTCCAACAGCTTCGGTTTGTTCAACAACCGGTTTATGATCTTGCCAATATGCGCCATTTTCCCACTGATTTTCGCTACTGTCATTTCGAATACCCGATTTTCCTCGCTCATCGAGAAAAAACTGTGCAAGGTCGAGATATTTTTGCTCCCCGGTTGTTCGATAAAGCTTTGCCAGCCCAATCTCAATTTCCTGATGTCCGGGTGCATCATGCCTTTTATCTGGTCCGTAAACCGATGCAATTAACTCTGCATTTTTAAGCGCAACATCTAAAAAATTAGTTTTACCAGTTGCATTGTAATGTGCTACGGCAGCTTCGTACATGTGCCCGACATTATATAATTCGTGACTGTGCATTCGAACCTCCTTCCAGCGCTCGTTGCCTTCGCTGGCAGTTAAAGCAGAGTCGCCTTTTATTGTGCGAATTGTGTATAAATAGCCATCGTCTTCCTGAG
>DAOVTY010000038.1 GCA_030632865.1 Bacteroidota bacterium | reverse complement strand
GTATTGTTGTTTCGAACCATTTTTAAAAAATCGTGAAAGATAATACGCAAGAGAATCGCTCTCTTCGCTATAAACACGTTTAACACCTTCCGATGCTAAATCTATTCGAACAAAATATCCCGGAACAGAAGTGGCCAAAACGCTGCCATCGTCGGCACAAATATTTCCACGATTCGGCTCAACAATAATTGTATTTTTACTTAAGTTCGATTCAATTTTCGCCCACTTATCAGTTCTTATTTGTTGAACAGAAAATATTTTCACAACTACAACTACTCCAAAAAGGAATAGTATAAAATATACTATTGCAATACGTGTTAATATTGTTCTTCGAATTCCCACAACAATTTATTTTTTGTGAACAATTAATTTCTGAGGTGGCTTAACGGGTTCTTGCAAACCAATATTTGCCTCTTCTACTTTTTTGGCAACTTCAGAGGGTCGGCTGGCATCCATAAGTTTTGCCGACATTGTAATAGATTCAGAGCGCAACTCATCCAACTCATCTTGTAATACTTCAATTTGCCTTATTGTACGCTCCGACCAGTTTCTGTTAGTAATTAGCATCAAACCCATAAAAGATAGAAATAGTAAAAACGGAATCTGTTTTGTAATTCTACTGTCAGTTAAAATCGTACCTCCGATAAACGATTTCATACCACTAGATTTTTTGCTACTTTTTGATTTTACAGCCATACTATATTTTTTCAGCAACTCTTAATTTTGCACTTCTCGACCTATTATTCTCTTTCAACTCTTCCTCTCCAGGAATAATCACTTTTCTATTAATAAGTTTAAATGGTGAAATAACATTCCCGTAAAAATCCTTTTCAATTTCCCCCTCAAAATTCCCCGATTTCATAAAGTGCTTGCACAGTCGATCTTCCAAGCTGTGATAAGTAAGTACAACCAACCTACCACCCGGTTGCAATAATTCTTTCGATGCTTCCATAAATTCTTTCAAAGCTTCCATTTCGTCGTTCACTTCAATTCGCAAAGCCTGGAATACTTGTGCCAGATATTTATTTTCGATTGCACGTGGAGCGCATTCTGCAGCTATTTCTTTTAATTGAGTTGTAGTTTTTATGGGGCGTTCGCTTCGTTTTTTACAAATAGTAGTAGCAAGGCGGCGTGCATTTTTTATCTCTCCAAACATTCTAAAAAGAGAAACTAACTCATGCTCAGTATATTTATTTACAACTTTTGCAGCATCTGTTCTTGCATCCTGATTCATCCTCATGTCCAACTTCCCATCAAAACGAAATGAGAAACCACGCTCCGCAACATCAAAATCGTGAGACGATACTCCAAAGTCGGCAAAAATGGCATCCACTTTCTTTACACCATAGAAATGCAGAAAATTTTTAATGTACCGGAAGTTATGGCGGATAAAAAAAAGGCGGTGGTCGTCAATTAAGTTCCCTGCCGCATCTTCATCCTGGTCGAAAGCAAAAAGCCGTCCGTCGTTGCCCAAACTTTTTAAGATTAACCGGGAATGACCTCCACCTCCAAACGTTGCATCAACAACGCTTGAATTTGAATGAATATTTAATCCCTCAATACTTTCGTTTGCTAAAACCGGTATATGATAAGGCTGCGTCATCTACCTTCTGATTTTTTTTGACGTTTCTCTTTCAACTTACGCAAGAATTCAGCTTTATCCATTTTCTTTTCATCAGAATTATCAGTTGCCAATAATCGAATAGAATTTCCCATTCCTATAAATTCAGCACTTTTTTCGAGATGCGCATAATCGAGATAACCAGCAGGAATATTTATTCTACCATTTGCTGCAATGGTTACTTTTACAAAATTTTGATAAAAAAACTGAAGCAACGCATCATCGTCTTCATCAAATGGATCGAGCCCATTTTTAAATTCAGCCACACGCTCTTGCCAATATTTATTTGTGTGAATATCAAGACAATCTTTGTGCAGGCTCTTCTCTAAAACAAGCGGCTCAGATACAAATTCGCCCATCTCCTTTTTAAAGGCTGACGGAAGAACAATGCGTCCCTTGTCGTCGATAGTTGCGTTATATGTTCCTGCAAATTCAATCATTTCACTAGTAATCTTGTTTTATCAACGGTAAAAGTAAGAATTTATTCCAAAATCTGACACTCTATTCCCCTCTGTTCCACATCATTCTATAATCATTCATACCAATTTTGTGTTGAAAAGGTGTTAGTATGTTGTTGACAACAACAAAACACCAAACTCGCCTTAAGCAGAATACACTTACTACTAGCCAGTTACAAGAAATAAAAGTAAAATTCAAAAATGGTTAATAACTCTCGTTTTTACGTTAATAAGTTGAGTTAAGTAAGAATATTCAGGAAGTAATAAGTAGATGTAATTTTATTCAACAAAAAAACTTAGATATAAATTAAGTTGCAGTTTTTTTAATGCCTATTTTTTACTTAATTGCCACATAAACCTTAATAAAATGGAAGAGAACAAACCAAAAGAATTTAAACCAATTGATATTCGGGAGGTATTCAAAACCAAAAGCCCGGGTATAGCAAAAATAATTCCCGGGTTTATTTACAACTATTTGAAAAGAATTCTACATCTCGATTTTTTAAATGAGATAATGGAAAGCAACGGACATTTAAT
The DNA here is from genome assembly GCA_030632865.1 of Bacteroidota bacterium. Taxonomy (GTDB): domain Bacteria; phylum Bacteroidota; class Bacteroidia; order Bacteroidales; family Prolixibacteraceae; genus Draconibacterium. The sequence goes on along the minus strand of DAOVTY010000038.1, from coordinate 13,584 downwards.
GGGAATTGATTTTTTAGAAAAGGTGGTAAAGGAGTTCAATATTAAGGAGCACATTTATGGGTACGAAAATATACCTGATTCTGGTAGATTTATTTTTGCCAGCAACCATCCACTTGGTGGATTTGACGGAATTCTACTGATGAAGTACGTTGAGAAAAAACTGGGTAAACTTAAATTTTTAACAAATGATATTCTGATGAATATCCCAAATCTCAGACCAATGTTTATTCCAGTAAACAAACATGGTGCCCATAGTCGAGAAGCTGCAATATCTCTCTTAAATGTGTATAATTCGGACGAACAAATTTTAATATTTCCGTCAGGATTAGCTTCTCGAAAAATAAAAGGCAAAATAGTTGACTTAGACTGGAAAAAGCATTTCATTTCTAAATCTATAAAACACAAACGCGATATCATCCCAATTTTTATTAGAGGAAGAAATTCAAATCGTTTTTATCGGATTGCAAAATTTCGCAAATTTTTTCGTATTAAATGGAATCTGGAAATGTTTTTTTTGCCTGACGAAACAGTAAAACACAGAAATACCGATATTCCAATTTACTTTGGAGAACCTATACCTTACACGACTTTTGATAAATCTAAAACACATAAAGAGTGGGCCGATTGGATGAAAGAAAAGATTTATAATTTGCCGAATGATTTTGCTCAAAAAAATTAAAATAACAAAATTATTAACCTTCATTAGATTTTTTTAATTTTGTATTCAATTGTTCATAAAAACTAACGTAAATGAAAGATATAATAGCACCTCTTAAGAGAGAACAAATTTACGCCGAAATAACTCCCGATAAACTATTAAGAAAAACCAATAAAGGCGGTAACGAAATATACATAGCTACATTCCACGATTCACCTGCAATTATGCACGAGATTGGCAGGCTGCGAGAAATTACCTTTCGAGATGCAGGTGGAGGTACCGGAAACGAGACTGACATTGACAATTTCGACACTGCCGAAAATCCATACAAACAATTGATTGTTTGGGATCCGGATGCAAAAGAGATTCTCGGCGGATACCGATTTATACATTGCGGGCATGCCTCAAAAGACAAAAATGGAGAAGTTCTTTTAGCTACTTCGAGGCTTTTTCAATTTTCAGAAGAGTTTGCAAATGAATATCTCCCATTTTCGCTAGAACTTGGCAGATCTTTCGTTCAGCCGGCTTACCAATCTAGCAAAGCGGGTGCTAAAGCTTTGTTCGCTTTAGACAATCTATGGGATGGACTGGGTGCGTTAACTGTTGACTATCCGGAAATAAAATATTTTCTGGGGAAGATTACAATGTACTCACACTTTAATATCAAAGCAAGATACTTAATTCAATATTTCTTTAGAAAATATTTTAGAGATCAGGAAAAACTAGTATATCCAAAAAATCCGATTGAATTCGACTTTGACGTTGAAGCAATGAGTAAGTTGTTTATTGGCAAAACCTACGCTGAAGATTACAAAATACTTATCCAAAGTGTAAGAGAACTTGGCGAGAATATTCCGCCACTTGTTAACGCATATATGAACATTTCACCATCGATGAAAACTTTTGGCACCATTAACAACGAAAAATTTGGAAATGTTTTAGAAACTGGAATTATTCTTACAATAAAAGATTTATATGCTGTAAAAGTTGGTCGGCATATTGAAACTTACATAAAAAGAAAAGAAGATTGCGAGTTTCCCGAAGTTGAATAGAAGTGTGATATTAAAGCTCTAGATCCCCCAATTCAAAATCTTTATAAAGCTTTGATAAACTACCTAACCACTGACTTAACTGTTTTATTGCATTTTCAGTTTCAGCCGAAATTTTCGTTTTTTTCATTCTCAATAGTAAAAAACCATAAACGGCATCTAAACCTAATTGTATATCATTTTTGGCAATTTTATTTTTTTGCTTGAGCTCAGAAATTAAACCAGAAATAGATCTAAAATTCTGAACATACATTTTTTCAGATTCTAATTCCATCAGTTTCATGTGAAACTCATTTATATCTGCTATTAAATTTGCAAGAAACTGGAGGTGTCCATTTTCACGAATCCCCTCTTTTTCCATCATCACAACCAAATTGTTGTACCAATCAGTAATGTCGGCAGAAGTTTTTTCGTCGGCTTGGTAATTCGCAACTAATTTTTCCTTAATTAAATCAATATCAAATTTAAAAGCACGAATTAAGTCTTCAACCTGATATAGATATAAAATGTATTCAGCAATATTCTCTTTTCTTTTTTGTTTAGCAACTTGCATAATTTTAATTTTAAGTTATGGGTTCGGAGTTTAAAAATTGAATCTAAATAGCAGATAATGATAGTAAACTACTAATGCAGATTCACATTAAAATAGCGACTAATATTTTTCAATTTAAGCCTCGAAAAAATCATCTAATTCACGTCGGTCTTTTTTCGTTGGTCTGCCGGCTCCTCTATCACGAGCAATCCAACGCATATTTTTTTGCATCTCCAGTAGTTCAATCTCTTCAGCTGGAGTTACATCTTCAACAAAGTTTAAAATCAATTTTGCCGACATTCGTTTTTCTGCTAAAGCAAGTATTTTCAAGCTTTTTGTAATAGGCGATTTTCGTACCTGTACTGTTTCACCAATGTGCACCATTCTCGATGGTTTTAAAGTTGAATCGCCAATTGAAACATGTCCTTTTTTACACGCTTCAGTTGCCATGCTTCGGGTTTTAAAAATACGAACAGCCCACAACCATTTGTCAACTCTAACACTTTCGGTCATTTCATTTTCTTTTGTTGAAAAAATTCATGGTTCGATCGGGTCCAATTGTTCCAAAACTTTTTATTATTTCGATACAAGAGTCAATTTTTTCTGGCATCTCCTTTTCTTCATTTCTCGACCAATCGCTCAAAACATAGTCTGCCTGAAATCCTTGACGGAAATCGTCGCCAACACCAAACCGCAATCTGGCATAATCGTTTCTGCCCAACACCTGATTTATATTTTCCAGCCCATTATGTCCACCGGCTCCTCCTTTTACACGCACTCGAAGTGTACCGAAAGGCAAAGCAATGTCGTCAACCAACACCATCATATTTTGCAATGGTATTTTCTCGTTTTGAAGCCAATAGTTTATTGCCCTTCCACTCAAATTCATATAAGTGGTTGGTTTTAACAGAATAAACGTGCGTGCTTTATATTTATATTCAGATATAAAACCATAACGCTTATCTTTAAAACTAATATTGGACGCCCCAGCAAGAGCGTCCAATATTTGAAAGCCAATATTATGGCGAGTATTTTTATATTCTGGCCCGATATTACCGAGACCGGCAATCAGATACTTCACAGAATTATATTTTAGATTTATTCTTCGCTATTAGCTCCTGCTTCAGTTCCTTCTCCTTCAGCTTCCTCTCCTTCAGCTTCCTCAGACTCTTCTTCATCAACTGCTTTTGCCAATCTTGTTACATTAACAGCAACAACAACATTAGATTTAGTATCTAAAAGCTCAAGATCTCCACTTTCAATTTCAGAAACTTTTATACTTTGCCCTATTCCTAACTCAGTAACATCAACGCTAATTGAGTCTGGCAAATCTTTATAGAGTGCTTTAACTTTTAATCTACGAAGATTAATTTTTAACTTACCACCATCCTGAATTCCTCTGGCATGCCCAGTTACGGCAACAGGAACTTCGATTTTAATTGGCTTATCTGCTTCAATTTTAAAGAAATCAACATGCATTACTTGTTCATCAACAGGATGCCATTGAATATCTTGCATAATTGTATGATAAATTTCACCGGCAATGTCAATATCAATTAGATATACATTTGGTGTATAAACCAAACTTCTTAATTCTTTAAAAGGAATTGCAAAATGAATTACCTCTTCTCCTCCGTACAAAACGGCTGGAATAATCTCTTGAGAACGAAGTTTTTTCGCCTCTTTTTTGCCAACGGTCTCTCTTTTTTGACCTTTAATAACTACTGTTTTCATTTTTAATAATTTACGTTAAGAATTATGGTACTCAGCCCTTTCCGCGTATATGCGGAACAAACAGCATGCATAATCAATGCGCCTGCTTATGGAAAAAGCGGTGCAAATATACTCAATGAATTTAATTTTACGTGAATTTAGACTAATTTATCACAAATCTTAATTTATGAAGTTTTTTTTTAAAATCATTTGTAATACAATGAGCTGATTGTCTGGTTTTTATACACTCGCTTAATAGCTTCGCCTAGTGCATCTGCAATAGTTATATATTTTATTTTACTGCAATTATTTTCTTTATAAATAGAATCTGTGAAATAAACCTCTTCCAATTCAGATTTTTCAATACGTTCAATTGCCGGACCTGACAAAACTCCATGTGCAGCAAAAGCCCTAACACTTCTCGCACCTTGCCTTTTCATTAAATTTGCTGCTTTAGTAATTGTTCCAGCGGTATCAATTATATCATCAACAATAATTACGTCTTTACCTTCAACATCGCCAATAACTGTCATGTTCCCAACTTCGTTTGGTTTTGTTCGAGTTTTGTGGCAAATTACCATTTCAACTCCCAACATTTTAGCATAAGTATTTGCGCGTTTTGTACCTCCAACATCAGGCGAGGCAATTGCAACATTATTGAGCCCCATTTTTTCTATGTAAGGGACAAACATTACCGAAGCAAATAAATGATCTACAGGAACATTGAAAAAACCCTGAATTTGATCGGCATGTAAATCTATTGTAATTACACGATCAACCCCAGAAACCGTCAGCAAATCAGCAATTAATTTGGCTCCAATTGAAACACGAGGGCGATCCTTCCGATCTTGCCTAGCATAACCAAAATAAGGAATTACAGCAATAACTTTGTAAGCACTTGCACGTTTTGCAGCATCAATCAATAATAAAAGCTCAAGCAAATTATCAGCTGTTGGCGTAGTAGATTGAACAATAAAAACATGCGATCCTCGTATAGTTTCGTCGAAACGTGGTTCAAACTCGCCATCAGAAAATACCGGACACGACGATTTCCCTAAATCAATATCCAAACTATCGCAAATTTTTTGGGTTAAATACTTAGTTGCTCGGCCAGAGAAGACTTTCAAGGGATGATTTTCATGACTCATTTTAATATTATTTGTTTGATTTAGAACTTCGCAAAGTTATACTTTACTCGTTAATATTTTATTAATCTCAAGTTTTAAAATTAACACTTTTATTCGTCGGGATGATTTATATTATTAATAAACTCAAGTATCTCATCTTTTCCCGCACTTGTTTCTGAAGAGGATACAAAATAGCCCGGCATGGTTTCCCAGGTTTCAAACAATTTCTCTTCGTAAGCTTTTAAATTTACCTCCAATTCTTCGGGTTTCAATTTATCTGTTTTTGTAAAGATTATTGAAAATGGTATTTCGCTAACTCCCAACCACTCCATAAATTTTAGATCAACTTTTTGTGCTGGGTGGCGCGAATCGACTAATACAAATAGGCAATACAAATTTTCTCGCGTAGCAATGTATTTTTTAAGAAACTGCTCCCATTTTAATCGCTCTGCTTTGGGAACTTTTGCATAACCATAACCTGGTAAATCAACAAGATACCACTCATTGTTGATAATAAAATGGTTTATTAATCGAGTTTTTCCGGGTTTTCCAGAAATCTTTGCCAACGCTTTTTTATTGGCTAGCATGTTAATTAACGATGACTTTCCAACATTGGAGCGACCAATAAAAGCATATTCAGGTCTGTCGGGTTTCGGACAGTTTTCAACTTTCGAATTGCTAACAAGAAAACGGGCTTCTTTAATTTCCATTCAGGAATAGTTAAATTTATTTTGACAATTAAGGTAGCAAAAATGATTGAAACTCATATTAACTTTTAATATAAACTTCGAGCGTTTTAACCTCTTTTGTTTGAGGTATTAATTTAAATGTTTCCAAACTTGCCGGAATCAATACGGTTTCTCCTTTCTTCACATTTACATTCCCACCCTCATATTCAACTTCAAAATCGCCATCCAGATTAATATAAATAATAAACGAGTTGAGCTGCGAATAATCCTTTTCTATTTCTGTATTAAAATCTAAAATATTAGTGGTGAAATAATTGCAACTTACAATTTCAGACGACTTATTTTCGACAGTAGAATATTTGGTTTTAAATTCGTTAACTGGAGAAAAATCTATAGCATCAACTGCAAGATCGGTATGAAGCTCTCGTAAATTGCCTTTATCGTCTTTCCGGTTATAATCGAAAATACGATAAGTTACATCAGAAGTTTGTTGAATTTCGGCCACCAAAACACCTTTTCCAATTGCATGAACTCTGCCGGCAGGTATAAAAAACACATCGCCTTTTGCTATTTTATCGAAATGCAACAAATCGGTTAATGTTCCATTTTCAGTGTGCTTCAAATATTTATCTTTTTCAACCTCTCCCTCAAAACCAGAGTTTATTAATGATCCATCTTCAGAATCGAGAACATACCACATTTCGGTTTTACCATAAGCATTATGTCGCTTTTTAGATAACTTGTCGTTTGGGTGCACCTGAACAGATAAATCTTGCTGAGCATCGATAAACTTAATAAGTAGTGGAAATTCCTCTCCAAACTTTTTAAATATTTCGTCGCCAACTAAATCGCCCATGTAAATTTCAATAAGCTCCTGCAAATTATTTCCAGCTAAAAATCCATTCTCCACCACCGAAATATTTCCTTCAACACCAGATATTTCCCAACTCTCTCCACAATTTGGCAAATTGCCATAATCTTTATTTAATATTGTACTTATACGATCTCCTCCCCACATTTTATCAAGGAAAATAGATTTAAATTTTATAGGATACAAACCACTCATAATTTATTATTTGTGAACTACTGATTGTTCTAATTTTCGATTTAGCATCATACTACTTTTCATAGTTCGTTAAAACTTGTAATCAACCGCTGCGCGAGATTCTGTAACCTCTCCAAAACGGGCAACTACTTTCTGATGTTCAGGATGAATGCGATATTTATCTAAATCTTCAATAGACTCGAAATGAGTTAATAAAACAATGTCGCTGCTCTTTGCATTTGTTTCGTAATTCAAACCAACTTCGAGATATTTCACCTCATTAATTTTATCTTTTAACCCTTCCAACAAAGATTTTAAATCAGTAAGAATTTTCACTTTTTCCTCTGTCGGAAAATTTTTCAGTTTAAAAATAACTACATGGTTTATCATTATCGACTAAATTTATTAAATTGAATTTTTATCGCTGCGAAATTAGTATTTTCTTAGTGGTACTAATCAATATATTTTTTGAAATACTAAAAATAACAATAAATTAGAAAGAGCATGCTTATAATTGGCATTGCCGGCGGAACCGGCTCAGGAAAAACAACAGTGGTTAAAAAAATTAGGGAACAATTTCCTAAGGGAGAAGTTTCAATAATTACTCACGACTCATATTATTTCGATAGTAGCAATTTGAGCTTGGAAGAACGAAGAAAGAAAAACTTTGATCACCCGGATTCAATTGAATTTGAATTGATGATTGAACATGTAAAAAAACTTAAAAATGGAGATTCTATTGCAGAACCTATTTACTCTTTTATTACCTGCACCCGAGCCGAAAAAACAAAACATGTAGAGCCAAAAGATGTATTAATAATTGAAGGTATTTTGTGTCTCACAAATAAAGCTTTACGCGATTTAATGGATATAAAAGTTTTTGTTGATTGCGATTCAGATTTACGACTTTCGAGGGTAATTAGGCGTGATATGCAAGAGCGTGGCAGAAATGTTGAGCAAGTTTTAAAACGATACGAGAATACTGTTCGCCCGAGTCACATCCAATTTATAGAACCCACAAAACGTTTTGCAGATATTATAGTTCCACAGGGTGGTCAAAATTTAATTGCAATTAAGATTTTAACAAATCATATAAACCAAACTTTAAAATAAAATAGCATGTTAAACAATTTAAACATCGAAGAAATTCTTTTTCTCGATATTGAAACTGTTCCTCTTGCTCCTGAATTTTCTAAATTATCCGACAATTGGAAAAAATTATGGGAGAAGAAAATGCAATTTAAAATTGATGATGGCGAACTTCCCGGCGATTTATACGACCGTGCAGGAATTTACGCCGAGTTTGGGAAAATTATCTGTATTTCGGCTGGCTACGTAACTCAGAAAAAAGGTGAGTTCTTTTTCAGGGCAAAATCGTTTTACGATGACGATGAAAAAAAACTAATCGGTAATTTCTTTAATGCGTGGGAGCAGTTTTCGCGTGCCGGTAAAAGAAAACTTTGCGGACACAACGGTCAGGAATTTGATTTTCCGTACATCGCACGCCGGGCGTTGGTACATAATCTCAAACTCCCAAAAATATTTGATATTGCAGGAGCTAAACCATGGGAAGTAAAAGATGTGATGATTGACACTTTGCAACTCTGGAAATTTGGCGATTATAAACATTATACTTCGTTGTCGTTATTGTGCGAATTATTCGACATTCCAACCCCGAAAGATGATATTGACGGTAGCCAAGTTTGCAATGTTTATTGGAAGGAAAATGATTTAGATAGAATAGTAAAATACTGCGAAAAAGATACGCTCGCTGTTGCCAATCTATTATTAAAATATAAAGGCGACAAAATTATACCGTTTGATAATTTAGAGAGTGTTTAACCCTTCCCGCGAAGCGATCCCTATGGGAGACTTCGCTCAGGGTGACAAAGAAGTGAGTGACTGAAAAATTGAGAAACTGTTTTTTTCAGAAAACTGTTGCTGAAGACTAAAACTACAATCCTACAAAAACCGCTGAAACCCGCATTACATATGACACTTAGCTGCTGACTTTTTATTTTATATCCTTTCTCATTTCATTGATAATTTCTATTATTTCTTTTTTAGATGGAATATCAACATTTGTAACAAAGTAATGAGGAACGATGAATTCCCCTAATTCGTTGCATTTATTTATGCCAGCCATTATAAATGTATCAGGTGGCACATCCATCGGAATCAATATCGTTAAACATGAATAGTCTTCTTGAAAATCAATGCTTTCAACTTTTGAATTTAATTTTTTGCTAATTACCTCAAATTCAATTCCTATGAGTTTTCTTTCAGGGATGCTAAAAGATTTGCATGTCCTACTGAAGATTACAAAGAAAAATCGAAGACAAGCGTCTTTTCCTCCTAATCCGGTGGAAATAAACCCACTATTGCTATCTGTTAAATGACTTTCAAGTAAAATGTAGGATTTTTGTAATGCCAAAGCAGACCATGTTTTAAATTCTTTGTCACAATTATTGTAAAATCTCTCAAGTATTCTATATGATTCGACCGTTCCAAAACATCCTAATTTAACCAACAATTCTATTTTAATATCACTTGGAGTTGTATCCAAAAAGAGTTTCTTACTTTTATTAATCAACTCTTTCTCGTTATATTCCTGTGAACTGAACTTCTCTATCAATTTGATATAATCATTATGGATATTCCAATCTGTTTTGCTTTCAAGAATATGGAAATGTTCAGGGATACCTTCCAATATTTTTTTTATTTCTTCAATATCTTGTCTCATTCCTCATCTATTAATAATTACATCTTTGTGTCATTTTGCTAAGTTTACAGCTAACGTTGAGCTAAGTGCAGTACGGGATTTCGAAGCACCGACTTTTCAAGTTGCACGGAGCCAATTCGTTTATTCATAATTTCAAGTTTTCCGTCAAATCGTCAAAGACGAATTGGCGGTGTTGCAACGAAGAACTGCGGTTGATTTACCCGATGAAACCCGCATTACATTTACATTTTGTTACCAAAAGTTATTTTTTAAATCATTAAATCCATTTTCCCTTTTTATTTCAAAACCAAAGGTTGCCCATCCAAAATTATTGTTAATTGTCACTTTACTTTCAAATGGTCTATCAAGAACTATTTCAGCATATAATTTTCCGTTTATATGAAAGCTTAATTTAGCATTTTTAATTAGTATTTTCTTTTCACTCAAGTTCTCTGCTAAAATAAGGGGCATATAACATTCAAACATTTTTATATTCTTCAATAAATCAATTTGTTTACCCATAATTGGGTCACTGTCCTTGACTACTTGGGTTGAAGAATATTTTACGTACTCTTTCAGTTTCGTAAATTGATAAGGTTTCTCTGCGTAAAAGGTTATCCTATCATTCTTATCCTGACTTATAAGATTTACATAATATTCATGTTCAAATCCTCCCATAATTTGTCCAGGGAAAGGGTCTTCTTTCCAATTCCCAGTAAATGAAATCTCCAAATCTGATGAAAAACTTTTTATCGTATTAATTTCTTTTTCAAGCCTATCTTTAATCTTCTTATAATCATTTGACAAAGATTCAAGTGCTTCTTCAATTGGCAATTCAGGAAATCTTTGTTGAGCTAATTCTTTGAATGGTTCCAAATTTTTATTCAATTCGTTATTTCCATCAAGTAAAGAATCAATTTTTATATTAAGTTCTCCTCGAACTTTATTATCAGATTTATTACCATAATAATATGACCCCCATCCACCAAAAGCTGTTATCATTATTCCAACAAATATTGCTATCTGACTAATTGATTGAAGTATTTCTGGTTTCATCTTTTATAATTTTTGGTAACGATTGTGTATATGTACTATTATATATCTTATATCCGTTGCATACTAATTATCTATTTTTCAATAATATATCTAACTATAAGTATTTGTAAACGTTTACAAACGGATATGCAAAAATATTTATATGGAAACTTTGGATGGCAGTTCAACTTCGCGAATCTTTCCTTCTGTGCAACCGGGTTTCAATGGTTATCAAAATTAGTAAGATAATAGTTAATACAAAATAGATATTATAAAAATTAGCAAGATGATGTTTTTTTTATTTATCAGAGCCGAAATAAAACATCTATAAATTAATAAGGAAGCCGCAAATATTTGGTTAGTTACTAAACTACCTACTGATTCAGTTTACCTGGGAAACTACTTTTTTTCTGTAAACTATGACTGCGACAGAATACTGAGACTTTTACTAAAACTTTCTAATCCTATCCATCTCGCGTTTGGAGTCTTTTAATTTTAGCGATTCGCGTTTATCGTAGGTTTTTTTACCTCGCGCAAGTGCAATTTCGAGCTTTGCCAAACCTTTGCTATTCACAAAAAGTTTGGTGCAGATAATTGTTAAACCCGACTCTTTTACTTTTTTATCAAGTTTTAAAAGCTCTTTTTTATTGAGAAGAAGTTTGCGGTCGCGTTTGGCAATGTGGTTATTGCAGGTTCCCATTTCGTACTCGGCAATGTGTAGATTTTTAACATACATTTCGCCATTTATAAATTGTGCGAAAGAATCGGTTAAATTTACTTTACCGTTTCTAACCGATTTAATTTCGGTACCAACCAGCATTATTCCGGCAATAAAGCGTTCTATCAACTCGTACTCGTATGTTGCTTTGCGGTTTTTAATGCTAATATTCTGTTGCTTGTGTACCATCTTTTAGTAAAAAAAATTCATTAATTTAGAAAGAGAAATACTTAAAAAACTGAATATAATAAAGTTTACAACAACTGTTAATATTGTAAATTTCAATTGTTTATTTTCGGGAAAAATCAGCAATTCCTTTATACCTATCCAAAAAATATAAAAACTGTAAAGCCCAAGAATTTCTATTACATAAAGAAATGGGAACAACCCGGTTACTATTGATACCAACAGAAATGGCGTTAAAGAAAAAACCACTATGTTTCGCGAAATATCGATATTCTTTTCGCCACCAAAAGTTTTAATTAATTTGTTTGTAAAAAATACAGATATAAAATACTGTAGTAAAAACAGTACTATAACGCGTAACATTTTTAATAATGCCGTTTCCATATAAAAATCGCTGCTCCTTAAAAACTCACCAAGAAATTTGGCAACTGCAACAACAATTATTAATGGTAAAAGATATCCTAAAAGAAGTTTAGACTGACTTTTTAGATCTTCTTTTTTTTCAATCCAAAACAACTTTGGATTTAATATAATTTGCTTGCTACTATTTATAATATTTAAAAACGAGACTTTCATTTAATTTTTATTTGGCGCAAAAATACATTTAATTTTAAAAGATTGTGAGATTTAATAGTATGAGATTTAAGATTAAAATTATTTCACAAGATTCTATTTGTGTTTCACAGCTTTGCAAGAAACTATTAGGATAACTTCTGTCTTTTCTCGCTAACCAAATTCTGCAATGCAAACATCTCATCGCGTAAACGTGCAGCTTCAATAAAATCTAACTCTTTTGCAGCAGCTTTCATCTGTTTTTTTGTATTATCGATTGCTTTTTCCAATCCATCAATACTCATATATTGTACAACTGGGTCGGCTGCAATATCGGGCTGTCCCATTCCTCCCAAATACTCAGTTTGTTTGTCGCTGCGATATTTATACCCGATAATTTCGCGAGTTGGTTTTACAATTTGTGTAGGTGTAATACTATTTTCAATATTGTATTTCAGTTGCTTTTCACGGCGGTAATTTGTCGAATCAATAGTTTTTTGCATCGACTTTGTAATTTTATCAGCATACATAATTACCTGCCCATTTAAGTTACGTGCAGCTCTCCCCGATGTTTGTGTTAACGAACGCTCCGATCGTAAAAACCCCTCTTTGTCAGCATCTAAAATTGCTACTAGCGAAACCTCCGGCAAATCTAATCCCTCGCGTAAAAGATTAATTCCAACAAGTACATCAAAATCACCTCTTCGCAGTTGCTCCAAAATTTCAACACGTTCCATCGTATCAACATCAGAATGAATATAACGGGTTTTAACACTCATGTTTACCAAATATTTGGTCAACTCTTCTGCCATTCGTTTGGTTAAAGTGGTAACCAAAATCCGTTCGTTTTTATCAGCCCTAATATTTATCTCGTATAGTAAATCATCAATCTGATTTGTACTGGGTCGCACGTCAATCATTGGGTCTAACAATCCGGTGGGTCTAATTATCTGCTCCACAATCACACCTTCGCATTTTTCCAATTCATAATCGGCGGGCGTTGCACTCACATAAATAACTTGTTTTGTCAATCCTTCAAACTCCTCGAATTTCAGCGGGCGGTTATCCATTGCTGCGGGCAGACGGAATCCATATTCTACCAAGTTCATTTTTCGAGAATTGTCGCCGCCGTACATTGCACGAACTTGCGAAATAGTAACGTGGCTTTCGTCTATTACAGTTAAAAAATCATCAGGAAAATAGTCAAGTAAACAGAATGGACGCGTACCGGGTTTACGCCCATCAAAATATCTAGAATAATTTTCGATTCCCGGGCAATATCCCAATTCGCGCATCATCTCTAAATCGTATTCAACACGCTCCTGAATTCGTTTTGCTTCAAGCGGTTTTCCTATCTCTTTGAAAAAATCTATGTGTGCAACTAAATCATCCTGAATTTGATGAATGGAAGATTTCATACGATCTTTGGTAGTAACAAAAATATTTGCCGGATATATTATTGCTTGATCCATGTTCTGCAAAGTTTGCCCAGAAATAGGATCGAAAGTTGTAATTTCCTCAATTTCATCTCCCCAAAATACTATACGAATTCCTTCGT
>DAOVTY010000116.1 GCA_030632865.1 Bacteroidota bacterium | reverse complement strand
TTTTTTTTCCTTTACTCCAACACAGGATACTGAGGAAATGAGGAGTAAACCAAACATAAAATGTTTTAATCTTCTTTTTGTCATTTTATTGTATTTCTTATTTTTTATATTTTTTATATTTTTTAATAATTGACAGTGCCACACTACATTTTTTCGAAATGTAATCATAATTTTTATTTGCCAAAATTTCTTCAGGGAATAATTGAGATCCCATACCAACACAAGTTGCTCCAGCTTCAAACCAAGCTTTCAAATTTTCCTCCGTTGGCGAAACTCCTCCTGTTGGCATAATACTCGCCCATGGCATTGGTCCTTTTATAGCTTTTATAAAACCCGGACCTCCAACTTGCGAACCAGGGAATATTTTAACAACTTCTGCTCCTAATTCGTGCGCCCTGTTAATTTCTGTAACCGAGCCGCATCCTGGACTCCAGGCAACTTTTCGTTTGTTGCAAACTTTTGCTGTTCCCTCGTCGACAACTGGAGAAACTATAAAGTTTGCACCCAACGATAAATAGATTGCTGCTGTTCCTTCATCGAGAATAGAACCAACACCCATTATCATTTCAGGACATTCAGCAATTGTCCATTGGTTTAAAGTGCTAAATGTCAGTGTGGCAAAATCTCCACGATTGGTGAATTCAAACAGTCGTGCACCACCAATGTAACAAGCTTTTACAACATTTTTGCACACCTCAATATCTTCATTATAAAAAACCGGCACCATTCCTGATTCCTGCATTTTTAATGCTACTTCTATTCTTGTAAATTTTGCCATTATAAGTTATAATTAATTTACCTAGCTACTCTTCCGGATGCATCGCCTCCCATCAGCTTTTCTACTTCATCAACAGTTACCTGATTAAAATCGCCATAAATAGTATGTTTTAAACACGAAGCTGCTACTGCAAAATTTAGAGCATTTTGGTCGTCTCCTTTATAAATGAGTAATCCATAAATTAGTCCACCCATAAACGAATCACCACCACCAACGCGATCAACAATGTTAGTAATTTGATAAGTTGGTGCTTCATAAAGTTTTTCTCCATCCCATAAAACACCCGACCAACTATTATGGTTGGCATTAACAGAACCCCGCAAAGTTGTAATAACTTTTTTGCATCGCGGAAACCGCTTCATTATTTGTTTCGAAACTGATTTATAAGCAGTCCCTTCAACATGTCCTCCAGTTACATCTACTCCTTCGGGTTTTATTCCTAACACCTTTTCTGCGTCTTCTTCATTGCCAAGAATAACATCTGTTCCGGCAACCAGTTTGGGCATTATTTCGCCAGCAGATTTTCCATAATTCCAAAGATTTTTTCGGTAGTTCAAATCGCAAGAAACTATAATCCCCAAATCGTTGGCTTTTCGTATAGCCTCCAAACAAACATCGGCAGCACTTTGTGAAATAGCAGGAGTAATTCCTGTCCAGTGAAACCAATTGGCACCTTCAAAAACTTTCTCCCAGTCAATCATTCCGGGTTTAATTTCGGAAACCGCTGAATTAGCCCTATCGTAAACGACTTTACTCCCACGACTGACAGCACCGGTTTCTAAAAAATAAATACCTAAACGCTCGCCGCCATATATTATTTTATTTACTCCAACACCATATTTTTGCAACTCCATCTTGCAGGCTCTTCCAATATCATTTTTCGGAAGTCTTGTAACAAAATCGACTGGAATACCATAATTGGCCAACGAAACTGCAACATTTGCCTCGCCACCACCAAATGTAGCTGTTAACTGATTGCTCTGCGAAAAACGCAAATAATCAGGTGTTGCTAATCGCAACATTATTTCACCAAATGTAACTACTTTATTACTCATTTATAATTCTTTTTGCAATCGATTGCAATATAAGAATACATTACAAAAAACTAATATATATATCTTATTAAGATATATATTTTACTCAAAATTAAAATACTCTTTAGCATTATTAAAACAGATATTTTCTACCATCGATCCCAACAATTCCATGTCGTACGGAAGTTCACCATTTTCAACATCGTTTCCCAAAATATTACAAAGTGTACGACGGAAATATTCGTGACGAGTGTATGAAAGGAAACTCCTTGAATCTGTCAACATTCCAACAAAACGACTTAAAAGCCCTAGGTTTGAAAGCGCATTTATCTGTTTTTCCATTCCATCTTTTTGATCGAGAAACCACCAACCGGAGCCAAACTGCATTTTCCCTGGCACAGAACCATCCTGAAAGTTTCCAATCATTGATCCAATCAACTCGTTATCGCGTGGATTTAAATTATATAAAACGGTTTTTGCCAATTGATCTTTCATATCCAGTCGATCGAGCAGTTTAGACATTGGTTTTGCAATTTCAAAATCACCAATGGAATCTAATCCAACATCGGCACCTAAAGAGTTGAATAACCTCGTGCTGTTATTTCTTAGAGCTCCAACATGAAATTGTTGTGTCCAGCCACGAGAATGATCCATAATTCCAAATTCGTACAACATGCACGATTTAAACTTTAATACCTCTTCTGATGACAAATCTGAACCACCTCTTATTTTATCGAAAATTTGTTCAATTGCGGTTACAGTATAATCTTCGGCAATAAAAGTTTCTAATCCGTGATCTGATAAACGACAACCATTATCATGAAAAAACTGATGACGTTTATCCAACGCTTTAATGAAACTATCGAACGAATCTATAGTTATTTCTGCTGTTGCTGCAAGTTTACCAATGTACTCGTTATATAGTTCCGTATTTTCAACAGCCATTGCTTTATCAGGTCGCCATGCAGGCAAAACTGCTACTTCAAAACCATCGTCTTTAATTTGTTTATGGTATTCTAATGAATCAATAGGATCGTCGGTAGTACAAATAGTATGCACATTGGCCATTCTAATAATATTACGAACCGAATATTCTGGTGTTTGCAGTTTTGCATTACATTCATCCCAAATCTCTTTTGCAGTTTCAGAGTTCAGAATCTTATCTATTCCAAAGAATTTTTTAAGTTCCATGTGAGTCCAGTGATACAGCGGGTTTCTAAGAGTAAACGGAACAGTTTCAGCCCATTTTTCAAACTTTTCCCAGTCGGAAGCATCACCGGTACAATATTTTTCATCCACACCATTGGTACGCATTCCACGCCATTTATAATGGTCTCCAGCCAACCAAGCCTGAGAGATATTCTCAAATTGTTTGTTTTCTGCAATCTCTTGCGGATTAATGTGACAATGATAATCGAATATGGGCATTACTGCCGCATGATTGTGGTATAAATCCTGTGCAGTTTTTGTATGCAACAGAAAATCTTTATCCATAAATTTTTTCATGTGTTTATAATTGTTTGTTTTTTATGGTAACCCATATAACTCGCTAATAAACATTCGCTTGTGTACAAAATATTTATCATGCTCGTTTCATATTTTTTATTTTAATCCTAATATTTTTATGTGATATAATGGTATAATAATAAACCACATAGACACATAGTTCACAAAAATTTAATTAATAAATTAACCTTAAGATTGTCTAAAAGTTACAAATCAAAAAGTCGCTTTAAATGGCGATCGTAAATGTTTTCTTCCACACAGCCTCCAACAACATCTTCATATTTTTTAAGTAAACCTGTATATTTTTCTCCCATTTCGGCAGCAACTTTGTAGCCAACATGAATTAATTGTCTGAAGTTTAAATTGTAATCAGGATGGCCTGGAATGTGTCGTAATGAGTCTCCAAATTTCTCGCCTGTCCAACCAGAAACTTCTTTCGAAGTTGGAAGTTGAGCATCATCAATATCAATAACATCGGCATAAGGTGCGCAAAGTTCTTCTTTTCTCGCCAATGCCTGCAGATATATTTCTTTAGCAACTGCAAGTCCTTCGTCTCCAGAAATTGCCAAACCAATTACCTCTTCCAACCAAGTTGTTCCTGCAGTTTTCACATGCAATCCCTTATCGTATTTTTTAATGATTTTTGCCATTATCGGATAAATAGTGAATTTATCAGATCCGGAATGCACACTCATTTTCAGATCTTCAGGAAGACCAAATTCTTTTACCGCATAATCAATAACGAGAACATCCTGCTCAAATTCTTTTGTAAATTGTTCTACATCGCCAACATAATCCACACCTTTATTAAATCTTCCTGTAAACTTAGGAGCAAAGGTTTGAGCTGGTATTTTTTCGCTTGCTAACATCTTCATAATAAAGAACATATCAACTGGAGTCTGAGGGTCTTCAACTTCATCCATAGAAACTTCGGTTACAAAATTGCCGGCTCCTTTTACACTTACAATATGTTTGTATATTTTACCTGCCTCTTTAACAGCAGCCAAATATTTACCCGAAACTTCATCAAGCAATTCATCTGAAATTACAATTGAATCATCGATACCGGGAATAATAACCTTGCCACCCAATATCGCACACGATTGTTTAAAGGCAACAACATCTTTTGCCGTAGGCTTATTTCCAATATAAACTGCAACATCAAGTGTGAAAAAATCAGAATGATCAATAAAACGATCTACATTGGAAAGGTTAATATGATCTGCATCTACACAATAAGGCTCTTTCCAGCCCAATGCTTTTACTGCTTCATCAGCTTCAATTCGTGTCCCCTCAGGTTCTGAATTTACAATATCATGTTCGCGGTTTGATTTATTCCAAACAGGTGTAACTTCAACTCCCTCTACATTAGCTCTCATTAATGCTCGTAATTGTGCCTGACCTTCATGATTAAAACGGTCACCAACACCAAAACTATATTTTCCAAATTTCATTTGAATTTATTTTAATTGGTTTATTTTATTAAAACGCACGTTTCCGTGTACGGACACGAAAATATAATTATATTTCAATTCTAACAAATAAAAAGAACTGTTGTATAATTATCTATTTATATTCTAAATAAGAGAAACAGCTCCGTAAAGCCCAATCAGAAAAATAACAACACAACTTACCCACAATGCAATATCGTAGAATTTTGATGATTCTAAACCATATTGTTTTTGTTTATATCTGAAATGTAGTCCGGCATAAACAATTATTAACAACATAAAAAAAGTAATTATCCCGCCAATAGTTACCATTACTACGGGCAATCTCACCCAAACTAGTGCAATAACCCATAACAACGGAAAAACCCATGCAGTAATTGCAATCGTTCTTTTTCGTTGTTTCAGATTGAAAAAATCAATCCATCCTACTTGGCCAAAAAGGTCTGAAAAAATTCGTGTTCGCGCTGCCAATGCCGAAAACAATGTAGAAAACAAAACCATAAAAGAACCAAATAAAAAGAAACTTTTTGCCCACGGACCATAAGCTCCGGTATACATTTTAGAAAGTGTTTCTATCATTTCGAACCCAGCAGGAATTTCCCCGCGCTGATATAAAACTGCCGCTCCCAGCAAATAGAATGCTGCCGTAACCAATGTGTAAACCACCATTGAGAATATTGCATCAAGATTCATAACTTTTATCCAACCTTTTGCACGCTGTCGCCACTCTTCAGAATCTTCATAAGGACCAGTGAAACGGGCATAACCTTTTTCTAAACACCAATAATTATATGCAACAATTTCGTCGCCACCAACACCAGTTAAACCAAAGGCAGCTATTGCAAAACCAACCGTTACAGCTGGCAATTTAAATCGTACTCCATCAAGTACATCATCAAGTACAAAAGCAAAATCAGTATTTTGAAGCATAAAAACAGCGACAATCGTAAAAACAGTAAAAAGCAACATCAGTACAATTGACACTTTTTCGATAAAAAAATAATAGCCTTTAAAAACCATTGATGCTACAACAATTCCAACAATAACTGCAAACCAGTAAATACTAACCCCTGGGAAAGCCATATTTAACGTTATTGCTACTCCGCCAATAATCCCGCCCAACTGAAGCGGTTTAAACAACCAAAGAAATAGCCATGTCCACAAACTCCAGTTTGCTTTATTTTTCCCAAAACGTGGACCACCCAATCGGTTTAAAGAAGTCATTACCGTTTCGCCGGTACGAATGGCTTGCTTTCCAAATTCGAGCTGAATGGCAACTTTCACAACACAACTTATTAATATTACCCAAAATGTTACAAAACCAGCTTTAGCTCCGAGAGTAGTGGTTGAAATCAACTCGCCGGAACCAACCACCGAAGCTGACAAAACAAACCCGGGGCCAAGATATTTTAGTTTCCCAAAAAATGAAGTTGGGGCAGCTTTAATACCATCATTTGTTCTTTTGTATGGATCTTGTTGCATTTCTGATTGATGAATTATTAACTAAGGTTTAAGATTTTATGATTCTTTTTATAAAAAGCTAATAACATATTGCGCTGAAAAGTACAGAGTTACACAAAGCTTCAGGACGCATTTATTAACTAAAATCCAACAGTACTTTTAAATATTTCTCCTTCTCTTTTTTTACCAGCTCAAATGCTTCCTGAATTTGCGAGCCATGCATAATTTTCGAAATTAATGCATCGGGTTTTAAGTTGCCTGCACTTAAATGTTCTAAAACTTCAGTAAATTCGCCATCGCTCACGCGAGAAGTTATTATTTGAGCCTCTTTCCAAATTAACTCTTTAAATACAATTGGAGCCGGGTGGTCTGATAAACCTAAAACACAAACTTTTCCACCACCTCGCAAACTTTGAATGCAACTGCGAATTGGAGTGTAAACACCCTCAATTTCTTCTGCATGTCCAATAGCTTCAAAAGCAATATCAACACCATTTCCATTTGTGTGTCGTTTAATCGCCTCGACAGGATTTTCTTTTTTAGGATTAATTCCAATTACATTATCATTATATTTTTCAGCAATTTCTAACCTGTTTTCCAAAGGATCAACTATAAAAATAGTACTCGAAGTTTTTGTTCTTGCAGCTTGTAAAATTACTTGTCCAACCCGGCCTGCTCCCCAAATTGCCAATATGTCTCCTTCTTTAGTTTCGGCTCGACTATTTGCATGAAATCCTATTCCGTAAATTTCGGTTAACGCAACATGTTCATCGGGCAAATTGGGAGCTGTTTTAAAAAGCATGTGCGGCTGAGCAACAACATATTCGGCAAAACCTCCATCCATATCAACACCTAAAAGTTTTAAATTTGTACAAGCCGGATAATGTTTGCGTTTACAAGCAGAACATTCGTTACACCAGATTATTGGATCGACAGCAACTTTGTCGCCAACCTGAAAACCAGAAACACCTTCCCCAATTTCTTCAACCACACCACCCATTTCGTGGCCAGGAATAAAAGGAACGGGCGTGCGCGGATGAAAATCGCCCGGAAAAATGTGCATATCGGTACCGCAAATACTTGCAAATTTTATTCTAATTAAAACTTCTTCCGATTTTACTTTTGGAGTTGGAACATCTTTCCAAACAAAATTATTATAAGATTCTAAAACGGCTGCTTTCATTTGTTTTTTTGATTTAGATTTATTTTCGAAAATACATTTAATATCCGATGAAATCAAATATAAAATAAATCAAAGTTTAACTTTGACAAGATACTAATCACTCATATAAAATTTTAACTTTGTATTTAATATTTCAGCTCAACACAAGTAAAAATTAATTCCAAATATTATGAAACCTTTTTTGTTAACTATTTTCATTTTAACATTCGCTACAATAATAAATGCACAAAATGATATTCCCGACTGGGAAAATCCTCAAATGATTAATCAAAATAAGGAGGCAACCCATAATACTTATATGCCTTTCAGAACAGTAAAAGAAGCTCTTACTCAAAAACCAAATCAATCTGTTTTTTATAAAAGTTTAAGTGGCATATGGAAATTTTATTGGGTAAGAAAACCTGCCGACAGACCTATTGATTTTTACAAACCTGATTTTGATGTTTCAGATTGGAATAATATTCCTGTTCCTGCAAATTGGGAATTACATGGTTATGGTATTCCAATTTATGTAAATCTTCAATACGAGTTTGCAGACTACAAAGCTCCAGTTTCTAATGAGATAAAATTTATTGATAAAATATACCCAGCCAATCCTGGGAAAGTGCCTCACGATTATAATCCGGTTGGTTCTTATCGACGAACTTTTACAGTCCCTGAAAATTGGGATGACCGTCAGGTTTTTATTCAATTTGGTGCAGTTAAATCTGCTTTTTATCTTTGGGTAAATGGTAAAAAAGTGGGTTATAGTCAGGGTAGTAAATTACCTGCCGAATGGGATATTACAAAGTACTTAATCGAAGGTGAAAATGTTTTGGCGATCGAAGTTTATCGTTGGTCTGACGGATCATACTTAGAGTGTCAAGATTTCTGGAGAATTAGTGGTATAGAACGCGACGTGTTTGTTTACTCAACACCTAAAGTTCGCATTCGCGATTATTTTGCAAAAGCTGATTTAGATTCAGGATATAAAAATGGCTTATTTGAATTAGATGTAGATTTAAGTAACCATGTTGAAAAATTAAAGTCGGGAAATTATACGGTTGAATATGAAATTATTGACATAGATAAAAGAATAATTGCCACAGATTCTAGAGAAGCTAAAATCAATAGAAAAGCTAATTTACTCCTCAAATTTTCAAAAGAAATTACATCACCTAAAAAGTGGACTGCTGAAACACCAAGTCTATACTCGCTGGTAATTATTTTGAAAAATGAAGATGGCGAAATAGTTGAAACAGTTTCATCTAAAATCGGTTTCCGAAAAGTAGAAATTATAGATACTATTTTCAAAATAAATGGTGTTGCAGTTTTAATAAAAGGTGTAAATCGCCACGAACACGACCAATACACCGGACATGTAATTAGCGAAGAGGCTATGATTAAAGAGATTGCACTGATGAAACAGTTCAACATAAACGCAGTACGAACCAGCCACTATCCCACTTCCGAGCGATTTTTGGAACTTTGCGACGAATATGGTTTATATGTTACCGATGAAGCAAATATTGAATCGCACGGAATGTATTATGGCGATCACTCTTTAGCTAAAAAACCAGAGTGGGAATTGGCACACGTCGATAGGATTATGCGAATGATTGAGCGCGACAAAAACCACGCTTGTGTAATTGTTTGGTCGATGGGAAATG
>DAOVTY010000286.1 GCA_030632865.1 Bacteroidota bacterium | reverse complement strand
TTTAAAAGCAATAGAGATTCAGCCAATCTTCCACGAATATGTTTTTGAGTTAAAGTAACTATTCTAGCATTTGAAAAACCTAGCTCGTTCGCCAATTTATGAATAATGATTCCTGAGAAATCGCTATTTTTTAGTGCATAATTATAAATGAAATCTGAACTTACAGTGCAAATTAAACACTCTTCTAAAGTTACTGCTGTTGCAATATGGTTTTCGTTACTCAATAATGCTCTATGGCCAATAACTCCAAGCGGTTTTGCCATGCAAATTATTTGCTCCCTACCACCAACACCTTCCTTGTAAATTTTCACTTTACCTTCAATCAGCATAAGAAAACCAACTGGTTTTTCACCCTCTTTAAACACATACTCGTTTTTTTTATATCGCGAAATTGAAATATGATGCTGAAGTTCGTCTTTCTCTTCCTGATTTAATTGATAAAATATGGATTTAGGGTTTTCAACAACGTCTGTTAGTCCTATTTCTGAATTTAACATATAGGTGATAAGTATGTTTTATAGCATCAAAGTTAAAAAAAAAGTGAAAACTGAATTCAATTTTGTCAGATATTTTATGAGTTTTTTCTACTAATACCCTTGATTTTTTATAGGGAAAGTAAAATAATCCATGTTAATACTTAGCTACCAGCGGCATTTTTCGCCCAAATCCAAAAGCTTTTGAGCTAATTCTTAAAACAGGTGCCATCTGAAAACGTTTATATTCGTTCATATTTACCATTCTTAAAACACGGTGTACTTCATTCTCGTCGAATCCTAAAGCTGTAATCTCTTTTGGCGATTTGTTTTGTTCGATATAATTAAATAGTATTTCATCTAAATCTTTATATTCGGGTAATGAATCGGTGTCTTTTTGGTCGGGGCGCAACTCTGCCGATGGTGGTTTTACAATGCTGTTTTCGGGAATCACCTCGACATCCTTGTTTATAAATCTAGCCAACCTGAAAACTTCCATTTTGTAAACATCGCCAAGTACCGCAATTCCCCCATTCATATCTCCGTACAAAGTTCCGTAGCCAACTGCACACTCGCTTTTATTGGTTGTATTTAATAAGATGTGCCCAAATTTATTCGAAATTGCCATAACATAAATTCCGCGTGCGCGTGCCTGTATATTCTCCTCGGTAACCCCGGTTGAAGTTCCCGTGAAAAGTGGGGCAAGTTCGTTTTCGAATTTATCGACGACACTCTGAATATTTATAATTTCGTATTGAATGTTAAGATTTTCGGCTAAAACCCGCGCATCTTCAATACTGTGGTCAGATGAATATTTTGACGGCATTAACAGCACCCGCACATTTTCGGCTCCCAACGCACGTACTGCAAGAACAACTGTTACGGCAGAATCTATCCCGCCTGAAAGTCCGAGAGTGGCTCTTTTAAAACCCATTTTGTGGAAATAATCGCGAATTCCCAAAACTAAAGCATCATGAATTTTTTCTGTGGTTTCAACTTTATTTTGAAGTCGTTTTTCTCCAATATTGAGCGTGTCTATCACCAAATTATCTTCTGCAAAATATTTAAGCTCTTTAATAATATCTCCATTTTTGTCGATAAAAACAGAGCCTCCATCAAAAATTAGCTCTGTTTGTGCTCCAATTTGGTTGATATAGAAAATAGGAGTGTTATATTTTTTTGCCTTATTAATTAAAACATTTTTCCGCCAACCTTCCTGATTATACGAAAATGGCGACGCCGAAATGTTAACAACAAAATCAGGGTCAAACTTCGATAGCTCTTCCATTGGAGAAGTCTGGTAAAGTTTGTCTTTAGCAAATTCGTTTGCTGTGGGCAGTTCGTCCCATAAATCTTCGCAAATAGTAATTGCAATTTTTTCGCCTTTATATTCTACTACATCAAAATTGCGGTTAGGCTCAAAATGGCGATACTCATCAAAAATATCGTATGTAGGTAATAACGTTTTATTCTGAATGCTATTTATTTTGCCATCGCTTAAAAAGAAAGCCGAATTAAATAGCTGTTTTCCACGGTCGCTTTCGTTAATTTTTGGTGCTCCTATAATAGCTGCAATTCCTATGCAATTTTGTGCAATCTTCAAAACAGCATCTTCTGCTTTTTTTATAAACTCTTTTTTCTCTAGCAAATCATGCGGGTAATATCCGGTTACCGACAGCTCGGAAAAAACTACCAAATCAGCACCATCTGTTTTAGCTTTATTAATATGCTGAATAATTTTTTCTGAATTACCCTCAAAATCGCCAATGGTATAGTTTAACTGTGCAATTGCAACTTTCATAAAAAGAGTTTAAATGAATAATGGTTGCAAATTTCTTATTTTTAGTTCAATTTCGCAATATTATTGATAGAGATTCGTATTGAATTTAATAAAAGTTAGAGGTTGAATGACCGAAGACCGAAGTAATTAGGATTTAAAACAATTTAGTACCTTAAAATATGACAATTTTTAGACGAATATTTTCATTACAAATAATTATTATTCTGATACTTACAAGTATTTTTTTCTCTTGCAATCAAAATCCATTAAAAGTTAATATCTCCGATGTAAAGACTAATATTGAAGTTGTTAGGTTCGATCACGAATTGTTTTCTATTCAACAAAATGACACATTAAACGAAATTGCAAAACTCAGTAATAAATACCCCAATTTTTTTAACCTATTTACTTACCGGATAATTCGTATCGGCGGAATTGGTGAGCAGCAGTTTCCAGAATTGCTGATGCAATTTATTAACGATACGATGATTGTAAATGTGGAGGAATTAATTGAAAAAGAATTTGCTGATTTTAAAACTACTGAAAAGCAGATTGTAAAAGCATTCAAGTATTATCAATATCATTTTCCGGAGAAAGCTCTTCCAACGGTTTATGCTTATGTTTCGGGGTTTAACCATTCGGTAGTTACTGCCGAAAATATTATTGGTGTTAGTTTAGATAAATACCTTGGTCGCGACTGCAAATACTATCAACAATTAAGTACAACTCCACAGTATAAAATTTTAAACATGCACAAAGATAAACTGGTTGCAGATATTGCTTATGCTTGGGGAACTGCCGAGTTTGAGGATACAAACAGCACAGTTAATTTATTGGATAATATTATTCATCAAGGAAAACTGATGTATTTTGTAGATGCACTTTTGCTTGCTACTCACGATTCACTCAAAATAGGATACACAACAAAACAGCTAGAATTTTGCGTTAACAACGAAGCTCAAATGTGGAATTATTTGGTTGAAAAGAAGATGCTTTTTTCTTCCGACCGAATGGATATTATCCGCTATATAAACGATGGTCCTTCAACAAGTAGTTTCCCACAACAATCGCCTGCGCGTGCAGCAATTTGGATTGGCTGGCAAATTGTTCGTCAATACATGGAAAAGTATCCAGAGATTACACTCTCAGAATTGATGCAAAATAGCGATTATCAACAAATTTTAAGCGACTCGGAATATTTTCCTGAGTAGAAAC
>DAOVTY010000291.1 GCA_030632865.1 Bacteroidota bacterium | reverse complement strand
AGAGTAAAAAAACGTGTCTCATAATTTAATGTTATGTAAATGAAATTATTTAAAAATACAATAAATTAGGGATTCCTCAAACTGTCACTCTTTCCTTCTGACAATAATTTCATCATTTTTTGTTGCCAATTATCATTTGACTTTCTACATTTGTTTCTATTAAAAATTATATGATGATTCCACAAATTAATAAACTGAAACATATCGATTCGGGAAACTTTTTTCTGCTTGCCGGACCGTGTGCAATTGAAGGCGAACAAATGGCCATGGAAATTGCTGAGAAGATAGTTGCAATTTCAGAAAAGTTAAAAATACCATACATATTTAAAGGGTCGTACCGAAAAGCAAATCGCTCAAGATTAGACTCTTTTACCGGAATTGGAGACGAGAAGGCATTAAAAATTTTGCAAAAAGTTAGCGATACTTTTAATATTCCAACAGTAACCGATATCCATACAGCTGAAGAAGCTGCCATGGCTGCCGAGTATGTTGACGTTTTACAAATACCTGCTTTTTTATGCCGACAAACTGATATTTTAATTGCAGCGGCGAAAACAGGGAAAGTAGTAAATATTAAAAAGGGGCAATTTCTTTCGGCAGATGCAATGCAATTTGCAGTTACTAAAGCTATGGAAAGTGGAAACAAGAATATAATGCTTACTGAGCGCGGAACCACTTTTGGATACCAAGATTTAGTAGTTGATTACCGTGGAATTCCTCTAATGAAAAAGATGAACATTCCTGTTATTTTAGATATTACACACTCGTTGCAACAACCAAATCAGGCAAGCGGTGTAACTGGCGGCAAACCAGAACTAATTGAAACGATTGCCCGTGCAGGAATTGTTGTTGGTGCCGATGGTATTTTTGTAGAAACACATCCAAATCCAGCTGTTGCAAAATCGGACGGAGCAAATATGTTGAGATTGGATTTATTGAAATCTTTGTTAGAAAAACTTGTACTGATTAAGCAAGTAATTAATCAGTTTTAATTTTCTCTAATCCATAAGTAAAATAAAGGATAAAAAATGGAACTTGAGATTTCACATATTTATAGAAAAATAATAAATTAATGTGCGACTTCGGCTGGAGTCCAATTCTCTGACAATTACAATTTTAGATATAAACATCTGACCTCTTCGAGGTCTCTTATCAAAATTAAAAAAACTATGAAAAACAGAAGAACATTTATTAAAAAAGCCGCTGCAGGGGTTGCGTTGGCAGGATTATCTCCTTTAGCTAAAAATGCAATGGCAGGCGAAGTTAAAATTACCGGCGCATTAATGCACCACGTTTTTTTCTGGTTAAAAGAGCCAACAAATAAGGCACACCGCAAACAATTTGAACAGGCAATGAATAATCTACTAAAAGTGGAAACCATAAAAATGAGTCACGTAGGAATTCCGGCAGAAACAGAAGAACGTGGTGTTGTTGAAAATTCATACACTTATTCTTTCATGGTAATGTTCGATAGTTTAGATGATAAAAATATCTATCAGAAACATCCTATTCATTTAAAGTTTATTGAAGATAATTCTAATTTGTGGAATAAAGTTGTGGTTTACGACTCGGTTGATTGAAGAAAGAGAACAGTCGTAGTTTTTAGTAAAAAGATTGAAGAAAATGAATAGGTACAATGTTTGTTTTCAAAATAATATTTTATGTTAATCGAGAGAAATAAAGTCGCCAGCTAATTTTTTCAGTTTAATAAAAGAAAAGATAAGCCAAAAGAATGGATGCTATAATTCCAACAAAATCAGCAATTAAACCACAAACAACCGCATATCTTGTGTTTTTAATTCCAACAGCACCAAAATAAACTGCGAGGATATAAAATGTTGTGTCAGTTGCTCCTTGAACGGTACTTGCAACGCGCCCAACAAAAGAATCGGCACCATAAGTAGTCATAGCATCAACCATCATTCCTCGGGCACCACTTCCACTTAAAGGTTTCATAAGTGCGGTAGGAAGTGCTGGAGTAAAGTCGGAGTTTATTCCTGCCAGTTCGAATCCCCATGCAACTCCCGCAACCAACCAATCCATTGCTCCAGAAGCACGAAAAACACCAATGGCAACTAAGATAGCAACGAGATATGGAATAATTTTAACAGCAGTTTTAAAACCATCTTTTGCTCCTTCGATAAATGCTTCGTAAACATTTACTTTTTTCCAAACCGCCATTAAAATAAATGCGACAATAACCGTAAACAAGATAAAATTGCTAGTCACTTTCGAAACTTGTGTAATAGCCTCTTTATCGAGCGTAGAAAAATACCAAATAATTCCGGCTATAAAAACAGTGAGACCGCCTAAATAAGAAAGAACAACTTTATCGAGTAAATTAATTTTTTGGTAAATGGCTACCGAAATCATTCCGGCAATGGTTGAAAAATATGTAGCAAGCAGTATCGGTATAAAAATATCTGATGGATTTACCGCACCAAGTTGTGTGCGATAAACCATAATACTAATTGGCAACAAAGTTAGTCCTGAAGTATTTAAAACCAGAAACATAATTTGTGCGTTAGATGCAGTACTTTTATCCGGATTCGTTTCCTGCATTTCTTTCATAGCTTTTAAACCCATTGGAGTTGCTGCATTGTCTAAGCCAAGCATATTGGCAGCTACGTTCATAACCATTGAACCGTAAGCAGGGTCGTCTTTTTTTAATTCCGGAAAAATTTTTCGGAAAAAAGGAGCTATTGCCTTACTGAAAATCCTAATAACACCGCCTCTTTCGCCAATCTTCATTAGCCCAAGCCAAAGTGTTAATACGCCGGTTAATCCAAGAGATATTTCAAAACCGGTTTTTGACATATCAAAAGTGCTTGCAACCATTTCGGGAAAAACTTCGGCATCGCCAAAAAATATTAACTTAACAAGCCCAACTGCAAAAGCTATCAGAAAAAAAGCTATCCAAATATAATTTAATACCATAAGTTATTTGATTATTGATTAAATAATGAATAGTGAATAATGAACAATGAATAATGTTGTTTACTACTAATAATAAAAGTGATATAAAATATGTAAGTCTCGAATATATTTGTACGGTTACTTATTAATTATTGAATATTCAGGCATGTTTCATATTTTAAAAAAATAGTTTACACTTTTGAAAGGTGGTTTTTCAATTTCCATTTTCGAAACTTGAAATTAGAAATTTGAGTTACAATACTCTAATTAACAGCCAAGTAATTCAAGTATTCGAACTTCAAGTTTCTAATTTCTAATTTCATTGACGGTAAATTGAAAAACAAATTTAAAAATAAAGTGTAAAGTTTTT
>DAOVTY010000063.1 GCA_030632865.1 Bacteroidota bacterium | reverse complement strand
GTATCGGGCGAGTTGGTTACTGCCTTCGAGCTAATTACACAAGGTCTTGCATTCTTTATCGTTTTGGCGACTCTCTGGAGTGCACGCCCACTTAAAATGACACCTCCTCTGAAATTTTTACTGGGTGGATTATTAGGTTTTGCTTTGGCAGTGCCTGCCGGAATTATGCAAGCCGATATGGGTTTAAACCGGGTGTTGCATAATACACAGTGGATTATCGGGCCTCACGTTCACGTTGCAATTCTTGTTGGTTTATCGATGACTCTTTATTCTGCTATCTACTTTCTGTTCCCGATTCTAACAAACGGTGCAAAATTGTATAGCAATAAATTAACTAATTTCCATTTCTGGGCTCATCTTATTGGAGGTGTTGGAATGGGAGCATTTATGGGAATGGCAGGATTAAAAGGAATGTTACGCCGTACTATTTATTTCGACGGTGAATATAGTTTGTATATGATTTTCGCAGCTATTTGTGGTGGATTGTTACTTATTTCATTTCTGGCATTCTTTTACAATATTGTAATGAGTGTTGGACTGAAAGGTGTAATTGGAATTTTTACTCCTGCCACTAAAAAGAATAAAGATTTGGTTCCTGCTAGCGAATAAAATTAATTTGAACTTTTTTTAAAAATGCTTCGGGAAAATACCTGGAGCATTTTTTTTGCTCTGTTTTTTCGAAAGATATATTGTAGTATGTAATCCTCTAAGTACCTTTGCTAATATAAGATTTCGAGGCATAATTTTTGAAGTAATAATTCTCTATGAAAATTAATATAAATTGTAATTCAATATTTGTTGATAAACATTTTTTACTCCTATTGTTACTGTTTGCAGGCCTTGTAAACTCTTCTGCACAAACTTCTTTTCATACAAAAAATCAATTGAAAAATATTTCGGGAGTTGTAACAAATTCTAAAACCGGAGACCCAATTCCACATGTTGAAGTTTTTATTTCGGGAACAACAAACGGATGTACTACAGATAGTTTGGGAAAGTTTAGTTTAAAAGCTCCTTTTATTCCCTGCACTCTTGTTGCCGATCATGTTGCTTTCGAAGCTTTTATAACAACAATTAGTAAAAAACTAAGCGAATTAAGCATTTCTCTTATTCCATCAAATTTTTCTGTAGATGAGGTATTGGTAACCGGCAAAAACAAACGGAGACGTAATTTGCGATTTTTCTATTCTCATTTTATTCCCGAAAATAGAAGTGAGATTAAAATTCTCAATGATTCTGTACTTGTTTTTAAGAGAGACAAAATGGAATTTATTGCTACGTCTAACAAACCACTAATCATAGTTAATCAGTTACTCGGTTATAAAATAAAAGTAATACTTAACCAATTTAAAGTTTATAGTGTAAAATCTGCAGGAGGTACAAGAACTCCTCTTAACTCTTCTGATGGAGGATATGTTTCGAGTATGAAAGGTGCTTATTATTATGAATCTATGGAAAATGATTCACACCAAAAATCTGCCGAATTTATTAGAAACAGAAAATTGAATTATTATGGTTCGTACCGTCATCTTTTAAAAGCGATGTACGATGAGGATATTTTAATGCAGGGGTTCGCAATAAAATCTATTCCTGTTAATAAAGGTGTAGAAGAGTTCGAAGAGATAATTTTAGAGGAGAATTCAACACAAGCATCTTCAAATAAAATGTTTGTTTTTAATGCAGATAAACTGGAAATTAGCTATTGTTACGATGATGAAAAGAATCCTGTAAATCTTAATTTTATGAGAGACAGCCGGTTTTATAATTATAAATATTCAACTCTTTACTCTTCAAAAGAAACTTTTGCCATTCGGGAAAATGGAACAAGTCCCAATTTAAATTTTATTATCGATGGACCATTGGCTCCTAAAAATTTCACCAACTCGTTGCCCGATGATTATTTGCCAGCTGTAAAATAATTTTTTCAGCACAAACTACTTCTGCCTAAAATAAATCTGAATAGGCACTCCTGTAAAATCAAAATTATCGCGAATCTGGTTTTCGATATATCTGCGATACCCCTCTTTTATATATTGTGGCAAATTAGAAAACAGCGCAAATGCCGGTGTTCGCGATGGAAGCTGTGTTACATATTTAATTTTTATGTATTTCCCTTTTACCGATGGTGGCGAGTATTTTTCAACAGCCTTCAACAGCACCTCATTCAACTCCGAAGTTTTAATCCTACGCTTACGACTTTCGTGAACTTCAATTGCCGTTTCCAAAGCTTTATGAACGCGTTGCTTTGTAAGTGCCGAAATAAACAAAATTGGAACATCTGTAAACGGTGCAAGTCTGTTCTTAATTTCTTCGCTAATTTTTTTAGTCGAATGTGTATCTTTATCAATCAAATCCCACTTATTCACCAAAATAATAACTCCCTTTTTATTCCTTACAATCAAATTAAAAATTGTTACATCTTGCGATTCAATACCACGAGTAGCATCTATTAACATCAAACAAACATCCGAGTTTTCGATTGTACGTACCGAGCGCAAAACTGAATAAAATTCAACGTCTTCGTTTACTTTTGCTTTTTTACGTAATCCTGCGGTGTCCACAATCATAAAATCGTGCCCAAATTTATTGTAATGAGTATGAATCGAGTCGCGCGTAGTTCCAGCAACATCGGTTACAATATTTCTATCTTCGCCAATAAGTGCATTTATAAACGACGATTTCCCAACATTTGGCCTACCAACTACAGATAAATATGGCAGAATTGCCTCTTCTTCTTCATCTTCAATATTCGGGAAATGTTTTACCATTTGGTCGAGCATTTCACCTGTTCCGCTACCTGTCATCGACGAGACACAAAATATTTCGCCCAAACCTAATCCATAAAATTCTTGTGCATCAACAATTCTAGCATTGTTATCAACTTTATTTACAGCTACAACAACAGATTTACTGCTTTTTCTCAGAAGTGTAGCAATTGCATCGTCTAAATCAGTTATTCCTGCTTCAACGTCAACAACAAATAAAATAACATCAGCTTCATCAATTGCCAAATGCACCTGTTTGTTAATTTCCGATTCAAAAATATCTTCAGAGTTTACAACATAACCACCTGTATCTATTATAGAATACTCAACACCATTCCACTCACCTTTTCCGTAATTCCTGTCGCGTGTAACTCCAGCCGTTTCGTTAACAATTGCTTTTCGTTGCTCAATTAATCGATTAAAAAGTGTCGATTTTCCAACATTTGGTCTCCCGACTATTGCTACTATTCTACTGCTCATTTCTATTCTTTTTTAAAATTAAGGGCTAAAACCCTTTGTTTGTGGAAACTTTTCAATCTCTTACCTGAAATTTGCGGCAAGAAATAATCTTCCTCTTTTTACTTTACTAAATACTTTGTACTAACTACTCAATACTTACTCTTCTCTTTCTTTACTAAATACTCAGTACTAATTACTCAATACTTTCTTAAATTGCGTCGTAACCGAATTTCTTTAACTGGTTGCCTTGCGAACGCCACTCTTTTGCGACTTTTACAAATAACTCAAGAAATATTTTTTTATCGAAAAATTCCTCGGCATCTTTTCTGGCTTCTGTTCCCACTCTTTTAATCATTTTCCCTTGATGCCCTATAATTATACCTTTCTGGCTATCGCGCGACACATAAATTATCGCACTTATTCTAATTATTCTTGCCTCCTCTTTAAACTCTTCAACCTCAACTTCAACAGAATAAGGAATCTCTTTTTGATAATGCAATAAAATTTTTTCCCTAATTATTTCTTGCATAAAAAACCGTTCATCTTTATCTGTCAGTTCGTCTTTTGGGAAAAATGCCGGAGCTTCCGGAAGTAGCTCTAAAATACGATCGAAAATAGGTTCAATATTAAATTTCTCGAGTGCCGAAATTGGATAAATATTTGCTCCCGGGAAAATTTCTGTCCAGTAATCAAACATTTTTGTAACTGCTTCCTGGTTCGATAAATCTATTTTATTAATTAGCACAATTACCGGCATATTCGACTTTCGAACTTTTTCAATATAATCCGGATTTTTATCCGGTTTTTCAATTACATCGGTTACAAATAAAATTACGTCGGCATCCACCAGCGCCGAGTCCACAAATTTCATCATAGACTCTTGCAACTTATAGTTTGGCTTCAATATTCCCGGTGTGTCAGAATATACAATCTGAAAATCTTCGCCACTCACAATCCCTTTAATACGGTGTCGCGTAGTCTGCATTTTCTTTGTAATAATCGACAGTTTTTCGCCAACCAGTGCGTTCATAATTGTCGATTTACCAACATTTGGGTTTCCAATAATATTTACAAAACCAGCTTTATGTGCCATAATATTTTCTCTTTCAAGGTGTTCATCTCCATCTCAGGAAATCTATTTCTATTATTATCTAATTTTTTTCTTTTAACGAAAAACAAAAGTGATTGTTTAATTTGCTATAAATCAGCGCAAAGATAGTTGAATTGAATTAGTATCTACAAATTATTAATTCAGCCTCTAAAACCTTTACAATTCAGAAATATTGTTTTTGGCTGGCAGCCGGGCTTTCCGTTAAATCGGTTTCGTAAACTCTTTGTTTTGTAAAGCTGTACGTGGGCTTCCTGCGTCAGCCTCCGCCAGCCCACAAAACATAGTCGTTTACTTCAACCGCTACCGCTGCAATCCCTGCCAGACGCTGTCTGCAAAATTTCTAATTCAATTTAAACTACTACAATCCAAAATATTATTTTTTGAAATGGGA
This sequence comes from Bacteroidota bacterium, assembly GCA_030632865.1. Classification (GTDB taxonomy): domain Bacteria; phylum Bacteroidota; class Bacteroidia; order Bacteroidales; family Prolixibacteraceae; genus Draconibacterium. Next base: position 8,468 of record DAOVTY010000063.1, on the reverse strand, counting down.
AAATCAATCGAATTTGTAACTTTAGCAAATGAATGATGAACAAAGATTGTTGATTCTTAAAAAGCAAAAGAATTTTTTAGAGATAAAATTGTTGAGGCACATATTACAACTGCTTGTAAAAAAGCGGGTAGATTACACAATTATAATGTTAATCCTTTTCTTTATAAATACTTGGCTAATTTTTTAACTGGAAATGATAATCCGAAAAGTATTGCAAAGGCTCTTGTTTTACCAAGAGTTTTGGGTTCTTCAATAAGTACCTCATTCGGAATGAAAATTCAAAAACTTATCAGCGAACTTTTTGAAGGATTTGGCTCAACAACTTCTGGAATAGATATTGAATTTATAGATGCAATTGATGGTAGAAAAAAATATTGTCAATTAAAATCTGGTCCAAATACCATTAATTACGATGATGTTGAAACAATTTTTGGTCATTTTAATGGTACAATAAATTTGGCTCGAACAAATAATCTCAATATTGGGATTAACGATTTAATTGTTGGTATTATTTATGGGAATCGTTCTGAATTAAGTTCTCATTACATGCGTATTAATGAGAAATACCAAGTAATTATCGGTATGGATTTTTGGTATCATCTTACAGGAAAAAAAGATTTCTATTTTGATTTAATTGATGCAGTTGGCGAAGTAGCACTCGAAGTTGATGGAACAAAAATAATTCAAGAAACCATAGAAACTTTGTCACTTGATATTAAAGCCAAATTATTTTGATTTTTTTTATAATACTCATTCAAAAATTTTACAATAGAAAAACCTATCTCTTTCGCCAAATTAACAGGCACAGCATTTCCTATTTGTTTATATTGTTGCGATACAGAACCTTCAAAATACCATTCGTCGGGGAATGTTTGAATTCTTGCGTATTCGCGAACAGTAAAAGGTCTCGTCTCTTCAGGATGACATCTTTCTGTTTGTTTTTGAGCGGGGCTACAAGTGAGAGTCAAACAGGGCTCGTCCCATCCAATTCTTCTTGCCATTCCAGTTTTACCTCCTCCTAAATAAAAACTTTTTTGCATATATTCTTTTTGAATATCATAAGGCAAATCTCTCCAATATCCTTTTTGAGGAACCAAATCAAGAACCTCTTTTTTATGTTCAGGATATTTTGTCCCTTTTGACTTTGGAACATCCGATTTATATAAATCGCCCTTTTTAAGAGCATCGCTCAAATTATATACTTTTTCATATGGCATTGGATAATGATATTCAACGTCAATGTCTTTTCTAATACCAACTAAAATCAAACGTTCTCTTTTTTGAGGTACATTATAATTTATTGCTTTTAAAATTTTAACTGGAGATACTACATTATATCCAATCTCTTCCAAAATGGAAATCATACCTTCAAGTGTCTTTCCTTTTTCGTGACTTAAAAGTCCTCTCACATTTTCACCTATGCAAATAGCAGGTTTTACTTCGGTTACTACTCTCGCAAATTCATAAAAAAGTGTTCCTCTTGCGTCTTTTAAACCAAGTTTTTTCCCGGCATAACTAAATGCCTGACATGGAAATCCTCCGGTTACAATATCAATTTTATCTTTAAAATCAGAGAAATCAAAATCTTTTACATCGCCTTCCAACACATTCCAATTAGGTCTGTTTTTTCGTAACGTTTGGCATGCCCATTTATCAATTTCGTTTAAAGCAGAACATTTAATTCCAGCCTTTTCAAGACCAATTGCCAAACCTCCAGCACCTGCAAACAACTCTAAAACATTGTATGATTTATTTGCCTTTTCAAAATTACCGGAAAATTTTCTGTTTTTTGCGAATTCGTTAAATTCTGGGAAAAGTTGCAATTGCTCTTTACTATAAGTTCTATAATTACTCATCGGCTCTCTAACAGCAGTCAGTTTCCCGTCTCTGTCCCACCTTCTAAGCGTTTCAGCACTTTTCCCTAAAATCTCGGCAACTTCAGATATTCTATAATAGTTTTTCATAACCACGCTACACAACATTATACATGGTTACAAATATAAACAAATATAAATACGTCAAAAATTATTATAAATAAATCTTTTCAATAAAAACCAACTTTGAAATCTCTCCAATTTTTCGTACCTTAAGAAGCATTTTTTTTATAAAGTACTATAACTATGAAACCAGTAACATTGTTAGACAAAATTGCAATATCGGTAAGAGCACGAAAACTATTATACATTCTTTTAGCCGAAAACCCAATACTCGAAAAAATATTACGTTTCTCGGCAACCGAAACAGAAACTTTAAATGCAATTAGAAATTGGATTTTACCAAAACTTAAGAGAAATAATGTTGCAGCAGAGTTTTATATGAATAAAAATCACAACATTGAATTAACTGCTCAATTGCATTGGCAAGATTTAGCTGCAATTAGAATTTTAGATTACATAGACCATGCAGGAGAAGAGTACCTAGATCAAAATATTGGGGGAGAAATTGCAATTACCAATCCAATTAAAATGTTGTGGCTTGCTACAAATTTTGGAACTGGTGGTGCTAAAGCAGCCTTTTTTATTGATATGCTTAAACTCTTTCAACAGTTAAACGGGAAACTTCAACGAGAACTTCCAACAATAAAAATAGTTGAGAAATGGATGGAAAGATTTCCTGCTGGAACAGAACCTAAAATTGTCGAACTCCGAAAAACTAACCGAACCCGAATTATTAAACTTCTGATTGAGAAAATCGATCGTGCCGAAATTAATTCAAATACGTACTATTTCGAGCCGGGATTATCTGCCATTCAAAAAGAAAAAAAAATGATGGTATGGTGGCAACAAAGTAATTTTCATTTACGTTTTGCCGTGCGTTCGCCAAAAATGCTGAATGAAATGTTGGATAATTCACTCGACCCAGATACAATGGAAATTCTTTACGCAGCCGAAAAAAAAGGAATTCCGTTTTTTGTAAATCCTTATTATTTATCGTTATTAAATGTGCAAACCCCTGAGTTTGCTGTTGGTGCCGACCTTGGAATTCGCTGTTATATTTTGTACAGTAAAGAGTTGGTTGAAGAGTTTGGAAAAATTGTGGCTTGGGAAAAAGAGGATACCGTTGAACCTGGCAAACCAAATGCTGCGGGTTGGATTTTACCGTCTCATAATATTCATCGTCGATACCCCGAGGTCGCTATTTTTATTCCCGACACTATTGGAAGAGCCTGCGGTGGACTTTGTGCTAGCTGCCAACGATTATACGATTTTCAGAGTGGACGATACAATTTCAACCTGCAAAAGTTAAAACCTGCTCTGTCGTGGAACGAACGTCTTCCGAAACTTTTGGAATACTTTAAAAACGACTCTCAATTGCGAGATATTTTAATTACCGGTGGCGACGCTTTAATGAGCAACGACAAAAGTTTGAAAAGGATTCTCGATGAAATCTACGAAATGGCAAAGCTCAAAAAAGAGGAGAACAAAACGCGCATGCAAAACGATAAGTATGCCGAAATTGTACGAATTAGAATTGGTACCCGATTACCGGTTTATATTCCGCAAAGAATAACTTCCAATTTAATTGAAATTCTTGCAGATTTCAAAAATAAAGCACAAAAAATTGGTATTCAGCAATTTGTAATTCAAACTCATATTCAGTCCCCAATGGAAATTACTCCTGAATCGCGAAAGGCAATCGAGTTGCTTTTGAATTCGGGCTGGGCTGTAACTAACCAACTTGTTTTAACTGCTGCTGCTTCGCGCAGAGGGCACACAGCAAAATTGCGAAAGATATTAAACGATATTGGCGTGCTTACATATTATACTTTCACAGTAAAAGGATTTAAAGAAAACAGTGCTAATTTTTCTCCAAACTCGCGTGCTGTGCAAGAACAAATGGAAGAAAAAGTTTATGGAATTATTCCAGTAAAAGATATGAGATCTGCTCAAGACTTGCTTCATCATCCTAAAAATATAAAGGAAAAAATTGATGATTTACGTACAATTAATAATCTTCCTTTTCTCGCAACCGATCGTAATATTTTAAATCTTCCGGGTGTTGGAAAAAGTTTAACTTTTCGGACAATAGGAATTACGCGTTACGGCAGACGAATTTTAAAATTCGACCACGATAAAACTCGTACTCATAGTCCGATAATCAACAAAATGGGCAACGTAATTATAATCGAATCAAAATCTATAAACGAATATCTTGAGCAACTTATCGAGATGGGTGAAGAGTATTCTGAATACAGCGGGATTTACGGATATTCCATCGGTCAAACCGAACCGCGAATGGCAATGTACGAGTATCCGAAATACGACTATGAAGTTACAAAAGAGTTCACAAATCTGGAAATTTAATATTAATCTGAGTTCGATTAATAATATATTTTTGTTTTTAATAGATTCTGAAATGAATTAGAAATGAAGCATTTGAAAGGAGAGGGATGACTTAAGGTTATAAAAACAAACTATTTTGGATTTGTACTTTTAGAAGGAATAGAAAATGCCAGCAAACGCGAGTCGTAATTATATTCGGTTATTTTGCCTTCGCTATTTGTTTCGTATTTAAACTTCTCTTTAGAAATAGTAGAGATTAAGTTAAGCCCGGCTTTAGTAATTTTATTGAATTTGAATTTATCAATGCCAGTTTTTTCCTTTACCATATCAACAAACAATTTTTCTTCGTAATAATCTGCCGAATTCGGAGGAATTACAATATGCATTGTTACCAGTTCTGCTGCAGGCTGCATAATGTTTAACGATGCTGTAATTGAATTCATTTCAACTGGAATTACTATTTGAGTGCGACTCATTGCAATATCTTTATGACTCATTCTGCCCTGAGTATTTTCGCGCAAACTTTTATGTTTTGGTTTTGGCACACTCTTTTTTATAGTTGGCTTTTGAGTATTCTTTTCAATTTTTAGCGGGTCTTTCTTTTCTATTTCAGCAGGTAATTGTTTCTGCTCCGGAGTTGTAGTTTTTTTAACTTTCTTATCTTCTAGTTTTGCGATTTCAGTTTCAGATACTATTCCGTTTGTTGGTCTCTCAATTAATGTAAAAAATGCAAATGCAATAATTAAAATTGCAGCAACACGCCCCGCCCACAGCAAAACATTTCTTTGTATTGAATAGTGGTAAAGTCGCTTCTTTTTACTGAAAACAATCGTTTTGTCGGGCTGAAGTTTTGTTTTACCAAACAGAAGAACATCTCTCTTTTTCTCGGCGTTTTCGATAATATATTTTTCTAATTCCAATTTATCAGATACAGAAATATCACCTTCCAAATTTGCAATTACAGCTTTATTAAACACTTTTTCAGAGTCTAATTTTTGTTTGAATAAATTATCTTTATTAATAAATGAGATATTTTCAGGTTCAATATAAACCTTTTCTAAAAGAGAGAGTTCGTCTTTTAAATCAGGATTTTGCTGAAGAAATTCAATAAATTCGTCCACAAGTTGCTCATCTAGATTTCCCTCCAGATAATCGATAAAATATGCTTCGTAATTATTTGTATTTATTTCCATTTCTATTTTTTCTCTCTTTTCATTTTTTGTTCCTCCCTCTCAGGAGGAGGCTCTTTTACACCAAAACTTCAATTTTACCAATGTATTTTTTCAAAAACACCCTCGCTCTGTAAATATAAACTTTCACTTGCGATTCGCTCAAATTTGCCATCTCTCCAATCTCTTTATACGAATATCCTTCGTAATCGCGCAGTAACAAAACCATGCGCTGAAGTTCCGGTAATCGTTTAACAGCTTCGTTTAAAATCTCCTTTAAATCAGAATAATTGTTTTCATGGCCTTGTTCTTTAAGGTTCAATTCTTCTAAAAAAGATGAACGTTTCTCTTTACGAATTCTGTCAATCATTGTGTGGTATGCTGTTGTAAAAAGGTACGATTTTACCTTTTCAAAATTTACATTATCCACGTTTTTCCAAAGTTTTTCGTAGCTATCTTGCACAATGTCTTCAGCTTTATGAATATCTCTGATATTCTTTAGCACAAACCTGTATAAACGGTCTGAAAAATTATTAACTGCTTGATTGTACTCGTTTAATGTCATTCTTTGTTTAGAACACTGTTCGTAAAATAAGACGAACAACTGCACAGGATGTTACAATAAAACAAAAAAAAGCTCCGAATTTTTCGGAGCCTTTAATATAATACTTTTAAAATGTATTGTTTCTTTTTCTAATTTCTACCCTATGAGGTGCTTTAAAGAGCCTTCTTTTTATTCAATAACTTCCACCCAACCATATGTATCTGGTTCATCTCCATACTGAATTGCTCTTAATTTATTATACAATTTAGTCGACCATTCACCGGGTTCATCTCCGTACTTAAACCATTTATCGTTGTCGGCATCGTACACACCTTTAATTGGCGAAATAACTGCTGCAGTTCCGCAAGCTCCAATTTCGTCAAACTCAGATAACTCTTCGTACGGAACTTGTCGGCGTTCAATATTTAATCCCATCTCCTCGGCTAAAACCATTAAACTTTTATTGGTAATTGATGGCAGTATAGAATCGGATTTAGGAGTGATATATGTGTTGTTTTTTATTCCGAAGAAATTGGCCGGGCCACATTCGTCGATATATTTTTTCTCTTTACTATCCAAATAAAGTACAGCGGAGAAACCACCCTTTTTTGCTTTTTTACCTTCGTACATACTGGCGGCATAATTTCCACCAACTTTGTATTTTCCAGTTCCTTGTGGAGCAGCACGGTCGAATTGGCGCATAATTACCAAATCGGTGGGTGTAAATCCTTCTGGGAAATATGGTCCAACGGGCATCACAAAAATTAAAAAAAGATACTCGTCAGCCGGACTTACTCCAATTTGAGGTCCGGTACCAATTAATAATGGGCGAATATACAAAGCAGCTCCAGAATCGTACGGAGGCACAAAGCGTTCGTTCATTTTTACTGCTAATCTAACTGCTTCCTGAAATTTTTCGACCGGAAATTTTTCCATCAAAATTCCATCACACGAATTTTGCATACGTTTTGCATTTTCATCCATACGGAAAACACGAATTTTGCCATCTTTCCCTTTAAATGCTTTTAAACCTTCAAAAGCTTCCTGCCCATAATGTAAAGAGGTTGCAGCCATGTGAATATTTATGGAATTGGACGAACTCGTTTCTAATTCTCCCCATTTTCCATTTTTAAAATAACAACGTACGTTGTAGTCTGCATCGCGGTATCCAAACCCTAAATTCCCCCAGTCGATATCTTCCATCTTTTATTTTTTTTAATTGAATAAAAAAATACACTTCTATTCAAGCGACCAAAATTAATGAATTTTTATGTTATAAACGTAAGAGTATTGTCACGTATATCTTGAAAAGACAAATGTTTTAAAACTTGTTTTTGTTGCGTTAATATAAAAATTGCAAAAAGTATCCGTTATGTTTTCTCATATTCAAAACATCATCATTTTCAAAAATTAAATACTGACCTTTTATCCCTTTTAATACACCTTCAATTGTTGGTATTTTATCGAACCCAACACTTTTTACTTTTTGAGGGAATTGCTGAACAGGATATTCGATTATTGTAGTATTACTGTCAGGGTTTATATATTTCCGAAGTTCGGTCGGAAGAAGGTGAATTACTTTTTGTTTCTCTTCCTGAAGGTTTACATTTTCAGCAACTTCATTTTTTAACATTGTCCGCCAATTTGTTTTATCGGTAAAATAATTTTTCAAAAAAACCTCAATAACCCCTGCAATGTGGCGGTTTGGAGTTGTTGCTAATTTTATTGCAAAACTTGCACCCTGATCAATCCAACGAGTAGGAATTTGACTAAAGCGTGTAACTCCAACTTTTATTTCACTAGAAACCGCAAGGTAAACAATGTGGTCGGCGAGGTCGTGTTTTTTTGCCCATTCCAAATCTCTTGCAATACCAAATTGCGATTTTGAAAGCTCTGGTCTAATAACAGATTCACTGGCTTCGGGTGCAGTTTGCAGGCAGTTAAAACAAAACCCCTGATGAAACGAAGTTTTGGTTTTCTTCCCACATTTAATACAATTTATTTGTCCGGCAAAATTCATTTTAATTTTCTTGCCAATTAATTGGTTCATCTCAATTTCATTCTCGCCAATTGGCAAAAAGTACTTAACCGGATTTGCTTGTTCCGCTCGCATTTTATTTATGTTGCCTTCGTATTGCATAATTAAATTTTTGGAATTGTAAACAATGGGAAAATACGAAATTTTTGGAAATAGATACCAGAGGCATCGCATGTTTATAAAAAAATCATGCTAAATTACATTCGACCCTGACTCGGATCATACTTAAACTAAAGTAAAATATTACTATAAACATATAACCTCTATGGGGTTTGGGCATTGCAAAAAACTATTGGAGTTAGAATTACCCACCAATTTCAACATTAATTCCAAATCTCTGAAAGATTTCAAGCGCGTTAATTTGCTCTTTTTCAGAAGGTTCATCCATTTCAAGTTCGTTGTAATTTTGACCCAGTTTGTTGTATTTATTTGCT
>DAOVTY010000146.1 GCA_030632865.1 Bacteroidota bacterium | reverse complement strand
TTTAAAGCAACTTGTTCTGGCGGAACTTCTTCTCCACTGGCTTTTGCTGCTGTGCCATTCATTTTAAAATTGAGTTTTTCCAATTCAACTGCCAAAGCACGTGCCTTATCCATTAAATCCTGACTTGCGCCCGGAGTTGAATAAATAGCTTGTTTAATGTGTTCTACTTTTGAAGTTGTTTCACTAATCATCCTTCCGGTTCCCACAACTGCAATTGCCAGCTTACTAACTTTTTGAGCAAACTCAACATTATCTTTATAATTTTCAGCAGGTAAAGTTGTATTATTTAACTTTTTACAAGTGAATTCAACGGGGTCAACCAAATTGGTTAATTCTCCTTCGTGCCACATTTTCAAACCCACCTTGTAGGTTCCAGGCATTGCTAAAATACCACCGCCACCACCACGTCGACCGCGACCTTCACTGCTTTTAACCGGAGTAAAACTTCCGCTTACACTAACACTTGTTGGCATTGCATAACGTAAATCCCAATTTATCCGTTTTACACCTTTAGATGGCGAAGCTGTTAATTGGCGAACCACATTATCGTTGGCATCGTAAATAGTAAAAATAAGATGTGATTTTTCCTCTTTTCCCTCTAAATCCACTTCTCTCCAAGTTGGTTGAGGAATAGGTTGTCCCTCTTTAAACAGCTTCTTCTCTTCTTCTTTACGTAACTGCTTTTTAGTTTTAGGAGCCTCTTTTAAATAATATGTAAAAGTGGCACCAAAATCGGGATTTGGAGAAGTAAAATAGGTATTTCCTTGATTACTTTTTCCGCTTGTTTGAATAAACATTAATGCATCTTTAATTTTAAAAATATGTGCATTTTCTGCTACCATTTCGTGCGAAACCTCTCGCAGTGGACTGTAATTATCCATAACATAAAAACCACGACCAAAAGTAGCTATCACCAAATCACTTTCGCGTTCTTGTATTGTTATATCGCGCACTGCAATAGTTGGCAAACCCGATTTTAACTGCACCCAATTTTCACCGCTATCTATTGTAAAGAAAATACCAAATTCAGTTCCTACCAGAAGTAATTCGGGGCGAATAAAATCTTGAATAATAGTATGAACTGTTCCATTTTCAGGAAGATTTCCGCTAATGGAAACCCACGATTTCCCTTTGTCGGTACTTTTATAAACGTAAGGTTTAAAGTCGTCGCGCTTCAAATTATCGAAGGTTGCATAAACTACATTTTCATCGAAACGGTCGGCACATAAATCGCTAACATAAGTATATTCTGGAACTCCGGGAAACGATTTTACTTGTGTCCAATCTGCACCATTTTCGGTAACAGAAATCACACCATCGTCGGAACCTGCATAAAGCAAACCTTCAACTAATCTCGATTCATCTAAAGATACCAAAGTTCCCCACTGCGATGTTGAAACGTCTTTACGAACTGCATCAGCCGGCCAATATTTCCCCATTACCGGAAAACTATTCCTATCAACTTGAGCTGTTAAATCATTACTAATAACTTCCCATGTATTTCCACGGTCGTCGCTTTTAAAAACCTTATTGGCAGCCACATACAAACGAGTTCCTTTATGAGGACTCACAAAAAGGGGTGTATTCCAATTCCATTTATAGGTTAACTCACCTTTACCTTCTTTGGGTTTAATATTAATTCGTTCACCGCTTTTTTTATCGTAGCGCGACATGTTTCCATACTGATATTCGGTATATACAATATCTGGATTACCCGGCTCGCTTGCAGCCCAGAATCCATCGCCACCAAGCGTTACATACCACTCGTCGTTTATTACACCGCTACGACTTGTTGTTTGCGATGGGCCTCCCATCGAATTATTATCCTGAGTTCCGCCATAAACATTATAAAATGGTTCTGCATTATCGGCATGAACACGGTAAAATTGGGTGATAGGCAAATTTTCTTTAAAATCGAAAGTTAATCCACCGTCCCATGTTTCGTATATTCCACCATCGCCACCAATAATAAAATGTTTGGTGTCAACTGGGTCAATCCAAAGAGCATGGTCGTCTACATGACGGCCACTTGTACTAATGGTACTCCAGGTTTTTCCTGCATCGGATGTAACTGCCGATCTTGTTTCAACAGAGTAAACTTTATCAACATCTACTGGGTCGCAGAAAATCTCGTTGTAATACTGGCCACTTGAATGATGGCTGCTCATTTTATTCCAGCTTTCACCTTTATCCGTAGAGCGATAAAAACCACCTTTCTCATCTGCTGCTTCAACAATTAGATAAACCACATTTGGGTCAACCGGCGATACGTCAATTCCCATTCCGCCTAAATGAACACTCGGTAAACCTTTAGTAATTTTCCTCCAGTTTTCGCCACCATCTGTAGATTTATAGACAGACGATTCCGGACCACCACCAATTTTCGTGAATGATGTGCGCCGGCGTTGTTCTGATGTTGCATACATAATTTCAGGATTGCACGGGTCTATTACTACGTTATTCACACCAGTGTTCTCGCTAATCTCTAAAACTTTATTCCATATTTTTCCACCATCAATTGTTTTATACAAACCTCGCTCTTCTCCCGGGCCCCAAGCAGAACCTTCGGCAGCAACAAAAACGACATCAGAATTTCGAGGATCTATAACAATTCCTCCAATTTGGCGACTCTCTTTCAGTCCCATGTTTTTGAATGATTTTCCACCATCTAACGATTTATAAACACCATCGCCATAACCCAAAGCACGCTGGTGGTTATTTTCGCCTGTTCCAACCCATACCACATTCGGGTTATTCGGATCAAGTTCAACTACTCCAATTGCATACGTTCCATATTTGTCGAATATTGGTTTCCAAGTTGTGCCATTATTAATAGTTTTCCAAACACTACCGCTTGCAACTCCAACGTAATACTCTTTTGGATTTTTTGGATTTACAGCAAAATCAGAGATTCTACCACTTGCCCATGCCGGCCCTATACTTCTCCATTTTAAACCACTAACTAAACTACTGGTGATAATTGTGTCACCTTTCGCTTCCTTTTCTACTTCCTTCTTTTTAGCAAAAGTTACCGTTGACATAAATAAAACGGCAATCATTAATAATATTAATTTCCTCATAACTAAATGTTTAATACAACTGAATTTTTAGATTTATATTGATTTATTCAAGGCGAAAAAATACGAAGTAAATAATGAGACAAACAGGATAAAAGTCACATAAATATTAAAATGCTTTTTATGCTTTTATAAAGTATTATTTGTAAATTTATTACAATATGACCAAATTAAAAACCACTTTTCAAACAGAAAAGTGGTTTTTAAGAGTATTTCATAAAGATGTTTAAGAAGCAATAATTATTCGGCTCCGTTATTTATTTTTAAAACATCTGCAATAAAACAGAAGTCTGTAATAAGATATAATTTTTATTCCGAATAGCGTTCAGAAATAACTTTCCAATCTAAAACCTTCCAGAAATCTTCAACGTATTTTGGACGAACGTTTTGTTTATCAAGATAATAAGCATGTTCCCAAACATCACAAGTTAAAATCGGTTTCATATTTGCTCTTAACGGATTGCCGGCATTGCTTGTTTGAACAATTTCCAGCTCGCCATTTTCATCAACTACTAACCATGCCCAACCAGCTCCAAATAATGTTGCTGCCGCTTTCGAAAACTGCTCTTTAAACGCTTCAGTTGAACCAAACTTAGATTCAATTGCTGTTTTTAATTCATCTTTCGGTTCATCGCAGCCATCAGGGCTAAACTGCATAAAATAAAAGGTATGATTCCAAACTTGAGCTCCATTATTAAAGATTCCACCATCAGCTTTTGCGATAATTTCCTCTAATGTTGCGTTTTCAAATTCAGTTCCTTTAATCAAATTATTTACGTTGGTAACGTATGCTTGATGATGTTTTCCATAATGAAAATCTAATGTTTTTTCGCTGATATAAGGTTCCAGAGCATTTTTTGCGTATGGAAGTTTTGGTAATTCGAATGCCATAATTTTTTATTTTTTTAGTGAATATTTATTTTTATTAAAGGTAAAACATTTTTAGATGAAAAAGGATTAACATAATACTAAAGTTTAAAGTGTTAAAACCCCGGGACCTCTGTCCCGGGGAAAAACCAAAAATCAACTAACCTTTAAACCTTCTGGCAACTTTATCAGTCGACAAGATTCCACAAAACCATCACTTAACTCCGACTGAGCATTTATAAAGTTACCAGACTTTTTCTTGAAGTTTCAACCAAACTAAATCGGATCGAAATTGTGTTGCCACACTTTCGACTGAAGTTTCATGGAAATATTTTTAATCCATATTTTTAAACATTTCAACAAGAACTATATAACAATAAAAACAATTGCTATTTATAATAATTCCAAACTTATAAATAGTAACACTTAAAGTTTAATTTTTGTTCAAGCATCATTTAAATATTTAAAATTAACATGTCTGAATGAATTATGGAACCTATTTAAAATCAACAGGTAAATTTCTATTTCTTGAGTATTATAACTTTAGAAAATATGTGTGTTTTTAAAAAGAACAAATTTAAATCGCTTAACTTTGCCGCTTTAATAAATATATGAACCGAATCATACTCAAATTAGCAATTCCAAATATTGTAAGTAACATAACTATTCCATTGTTAGGATTAGTTGATCTTGCGCTGATGGGCCATCTCGGTTCAGAGATTTATATTGGTGCGATTGCTTTGGGCGGTGTAATTTTCAACTTTATTTACTGGGGTTTTAGTTTTCTTAGAATGAGTACGTCGGGGTTCACAGCACAGGCTTTTGGCGAAGGAAACAAAACTGAAAGTATTACAATTTTAGCACGCTCATTATTTGTAGCTTTATTAATTAGTGTGCTTATTTTATTTATGCAATCTCCAATTTGCTGGGCAAGTTTTAAAATTATTGGAGGGAGTGCAGAGGTTGAAACTCTTGCCAGAGAGTATTTTATGATAAGAGTTTGGGCAGCTCCGGCAGCCTTAAGTCTGTTTGTTTTTAGCGGTTGGTTTTTAGGTATGCAAAATGCACGATATCCAATGATTATTGCCATATCAGTTAATACTGCCAATATATTATTAAGTCTGTTTTTTATTTATATTCTGGAAATGAAATCGGATGGAGTGGCTCTTGGAACAGTAATTTCGCAATATGTAGGCTTATTAATTGCTATTATTTTGTTTTCAATCAAATATAAAAATCTTCTACAATTGATTTCCAAAAAGGGAATAATGAATCTAAAAATACTAGTCGAGTTTTTTAGAGTAAACAGTGATATTTTTATCAGAACATTTTGCATAATTGCAGTGTTTACTTTTTTTACTTCCAAGTCGGCTAGTATAAATAATACTATTTTAGCAGTTAATTCATTGCTTATTCAGTTGTTATTGTTTTTCTCTTTTTTTATTGATGGTTTTGCATTTGCAGGTGAAGCATTAGTTGGAAAATATGTGGGAGCTAAAGAAATCTCAAATCTTAAAAAGGTAGTTAAATTGCTCTTTTATTGGGGAGCTGGTTTGGCAGTTACTTTTACTATTTTATACATCCCCGGAATAAATTGGATTCTTAAACTTCTTACGTCGCAATCAGAGGTTATTAAAAGTGCACAACCTTTTTTAGTTTGGGTTATTTTAGTTCCGTTGGCAAGTTTTAGCTCGTTTATTTGGGATGGTATTTTTATTGGAGCCACTGCATCTAAAGCAATGAGAAATGCTTTGCTGGCATCAACTTTACTGGTTTTTGTTCCCATATATTATTTCTTTAACCCAACCTTTGGCAATCATGCACTTTGGATAGGAATGCTAATGTTTATGCTTTCTCGTGGTATAATTCAAACATTTTTGTATCGGAAAGCAATATTATCTCAATTTTGATTTTAAATGTTTTTATATATTAAATTTCGAGATTTAGGATGAGAGAAATTAAGAAGATAAAAAATGTGTAATATTTAAGTATATTTTTTAAAATTACTTTGCAAGTGTAAAAACAATTAATACATTTGCACGCACGAAAAAAGAAGGCAAAACGTTCTTTATAAATTGTAAAAAAAATAAATTGAATCTGTCATCTGACGGATAAAATTTAGTAATTTAACCACTAAAGGTGAGGTGGGTGAGTGGCTGAAACCACCAGTTTGCTAAACTGGCGTACGGATAACTCTGTACCGCGGGTTCGAATCCCGCCCTCACCGCAGTAAAATATTTCGGGATGTGGCGCAGTCCGGTTAGCGCACCTGCTTTGGGAGCAGGGGGTCCCAGGTTCGAATCCTGGTATCCCGACAGACAAAAAGCCTTAAGAAACAGGCACTTAGAGAGAACTTAACGAAAGTAAAGTCCTCTCTTTTTTTGTGCCTGTACAGCCTTATTTGTACCATTTCACGGTATATGTTTATAAATAGTTTATAAATAACAAACATCCTAGTTCTCTAATTATGCTAATTTAGTTAATTCTTGTATTCAAGTAATATCGGGAGTTATAGAGTTTTTTGTTTAAAATTACTCTTATTTATTTTCTTCTGTACAGATAACTTTGTACATTTAAACAGTAATTAGTTTATAAATAATAGACATGTCAACATTTAAAGCAGTTATTTTAAAAGGTAGTGGACATCAAAAAGGTGATGGAACTACGAATATTAAAATAAGGATAACTCACAAACGAAAGGCTGATTATATTTCTACAGAGCTTTATATTAACCCCAGTAGGTTTGACATTAAATCTGGTACAGTAAAGAATGGACCAAACAAGGGGCATATAAACTATCTTATTGCAGGGTATATTCAGAACTATCTTAAAAAGGATATTGAATTTGGTGAAAGTCGTAATCTTCTGTCTGTTAAAGAACTTAAGACATACCTGCTTAATAAAAAGGAACACTCTGACGATATTGATTTTTTTGAGTTTGCAGAAGATTATTTAGAAACTGTTAACTCGGAAGGTACAAGGCGTTGGCACGAATCATCAATATCTAATTTGAAATCTTTCGTTGGAAGTAAATTGTCATTTGCTGAAATTAACCTTGACCTTTTGCAGCGATTTGAAAGGTTTCTCAGGAGGCAGGGGGTCGAGGGAGGAGTAAATAACTATATGAGATCTTTCCGTTCAATTTTTAATAAAGCCAGAGACAAATACAATGATGAAGACTTGGGAATATTTAGAATCCCTCACTATCCTTTTAGAAAATATAAAATACCAAAGTTGGCTACTAAATCAAAAAAACATCTTCTTACTATTGACGAAATGAAAATGTTTATAAATTATAAACATTTTACTACTGGTGAAGAGTTTGCTAAAGATATGTTTTTGCTTATGTTTTATTTGGTAGGAATTGAAATAAAAGATTTGTTTTATTTGAAAAATGCGAGAAAAGGCAGGATCTATTATGACCGTTTTAAAACTAAGAAAGAATTCTCTATTAAAATAGAACCAGAAGCTTTGGCAATAATTGAGAAATATGCTTCTAAAACATTCTTGATTAATGCGCATGAAAGGTATTCCGAACATCGAAATTTTATGAAGTATATAAATAATCAACTTCATGGAAGTAATTCCAAAACAAAAAGAGTGAAAGGAATATTTCCCACATTAGGGATTGATGAACCGGTAACAACTAAATGGGCTCGTCATACCTGGGCAACTATTGCTCGTAATAATTGTAGAATTAATAAAGAAGATGTTGCGCTATGTCTTGGACATGAAGATTCCGATAATCAAGTAACGGATATTTATATCGACTATGATTACACGATTATTGATGATTCAAATCGAAAAGTACTTGATTTTGTAAATTCACATTGTACGACACCTTAAGAATAAAATGTTTTTTTTGTAAAACCCGTTTATGATTTTTTTAAAATAGATGTTCGGAATCAGCATATAAAAATTAAATATGATCCGATTCTAACTAAACCGGTAGAAAAAAAT
>DAOVTY010000260.1 GCA_030632865.1 Bacteroidota bacterium | reverse complement strand
GTGTTACACAATAAGCGTATTTTTTCATAATACAAAAAAGCGACCCAAGGGTCGCTTTTTTTTGTGCCTTATTTTAAGGGGACTTCTATTAATTCCTTCGCATCAAGATTTTCAGAGTTTTTCATAGACAATGAAAAGTTTTGAAGCACTATCGGGATAATGCAAAAAAACTTGAAGAAGGATATGTAAAACTCTGAAAACCTTATGGGAACAAAGATAATGGACAATCTGACTTCACCAAAATATTTTTTAATAGCTACGGTTATTGAAATATATTTTGGTTCACATCTTATCCATTCTGTTTGTTTCTTGAAAGAAATGAATTAATAGAAGTCCCCTTAATATTCTCAAATAAAAATCCGTACTTTTGTCCGATTCAAAAAAAAGAAAACTCAGTACAAATGAAGATATCTTACTCTTGGTTAAAAGATTATATAAAACTAAATCAGTCTCCCGAAGAAATTTGCGACATACTAACTCAAACCGGATTAGAAGTTGGTGGTTTAGAAGAAGTTGAAACTATTAAAGGCGGAATGAAAGGATTGGTAATTGGCGAAGTTATTACTTGCGAAAAACACCCTAATTCTGACCACCTAAGCGTTACAACTGTAAATATTGGAACCGATGAGTTGTTACACATTGTTTGTGGCGCCCCAAATGTTGCTGCCAGCCAGAAAGTTGTTGTAGCAACTGTTGGCACCACACTTTATAGTGGCGACGATGAATTCAAAATAAAAAAATCTAAAATCAGGGGCGAAGTTTCTATGGGAATGATTTGTGCCGAAGACGAAATAGGAATCGGTACCGACCACGACGGGATTATTGTTTTAGATGAAAATGCAAGAGTTGGAACTGCCGCAAAAGACCATTTCAATGTTGAGTCGGACTGGATAATAGAAATTGATCTTACACCAAATAGAATAGATGGTGCATCGCATATTGGAGCAGCTCGCGATTTGGCAGCTTTTCTGAAAAAAACAGAAAATATAGAATATACAAAACCGTTGGTTGACAAGTTTAAAATCGATAATCGTGATCTAGAAATTCCTGTTGAATTAAAAAATCCGGAAGCTTGCAAGCGTTACGCCGGTATTACTATTTCTAATATAGAAGTTAAAGAATCGCCAGACTGGTTGCAAAACCGACTTAAAACAATTGGTCTTTCGCCAATAAATAATATTGTTGACATTACTAATTACGTTCTTTTTGAAACCGGACAACCACTGCACGCATTTGATGCAGCAGAAATTAAAGGCGGGAAAGTGATTGTTCAAACTCTGCCGGCAAAAACTAAATTTACTACTCTAGACGAGGTAGAACGCGAATTAGACAAGGATGATTTGATGATTTGCAATGCTGTTGAAGGAATGTGTATTGGAGGTGTTTTTGGCGGAATAAACTCGGGAGTTAAAGAATCTACAAAACATATTTTTCTTGAAAGTGCTTGTTTCGACCCTATATTTATTCGTAAAACTGCGCGTCGCCACGGTTTAAGTACCGATGCATCTTTCCGGTTCGAACGTGGAACAGACCCAAATGGGGTAATTTATGCTTTAAAAAGAGCCGCTTTACTAATTAAAGAAATTGCCGGAGGAACAATATCTTCAGATATAGTTGACATTTATCTCGAGCCTATTGAAGATTTTAAAGTAAATATTACCTACGCAAATGTTACCCGTTTAATAGGTAAAGATTTAGGAGCCAAGCAGATTAAAAGTATTCTTACATCTCTAGAAATTAAAATTGAAGATGAGAGTGAAAATGGACTTTCACTTTTAGTTCCTCCATATCGTGTTGATGTAAAACGCGAAGTTGATGTAATTGAGGAGATCCTCAGAATTTATGGCTACAATAATATTGAAATTCCAACACAAGTAAATTCATCGTTACAAACTGCCGAAAAACCAGATCCGAATAAAGTTCGCGAACTAATTGCCGAAACATTAACCGCTCAAGGATTTCACGAAATTTGGTCTAACTCGCTTACAAAAGCAAATTATTACGAGGAATTAAAAGATTATAAGAAAGAACAAACTGTAAAAATGGTTAATCCACTAAGTGCAGACTTAAATGGAATGAGACAAACATTGCTTTTTGGAGGTTTAGAAAGTATTATGTACAATGCAAATCGCCAAAATAAAAATCTAAAATTATACGAATTTGGCAATTGCTATTTTTATAAAGGAACTGAGCTAAAAGATAAACCAGCTAATAATTATTGGGAAGAGAATCATCTGGGACTTTTTATAACCGGAAATACAGAAACTGAAAGTTGGAGTAAAAAAGAGGAAACTACATCTTTTTACGAGCTGAAAACTTATGCCGAAAACATTCTGAAAAAGTTAGGCCTTTCAATTCAAAAAATTCAAATATCCGAAACAGAAAATGAGTTATTTGTTGAAGGTTTGAGATACACTTTTAACAATAAAGTTATTCTTGAATTAGGAGTTGTTGCAAATAATTTATTAAAGAAATTTGATATTGAGAATACGGTTTATTACGCCGATTTTAATTGGGATAATGTTTTCTTCCAGCATAAAAAACATAAAGTTACTTTCGAGGAACTACCAAAATTTCCAGCTGTTAGACGAGATTTAGCTTTACTTATAAACAGTGCCGTAAAGTTCGAACAAATTAAAGAGTCGGCATTTAAAGTTGAAAGGCAGATTCTTCGTTCGGTTGATTTATTTGATGTTTACGAAGGGAAAGGCATTCCAGCTGGTAAAAAATCGTATGCGGTAAGTTTTATTCTCCAAGACGACCAAAGAACATTAAAAGAGAAACAAATTGACAAAACAATGCAAAAATTAATAGCTGCATTTGGTCGTGAGTTTGATGCAGAGTTGAGATAATATATTGTCAGGATTATTTTTTGTGTGGCTTTGTAAAACTTTGTGTTAAACAAAGAAGCTAGGAGTTACACAAAGGTTAAAAATTCGATATTACTATTTTATAATATAATAGTTTTACTATTTTTTCATTAAAATGCAAAATCACTCTAAAGGGATAATTTACGCATCTATTACTGCATTTTTTTGGGGGTTTTTGCCCATTGCATTAAAAGTTGCAGTACAAGAGATTGAACCAATTACTATTGTTTGGTTCAGGTTTGCTGTTGCATTTTTAATGTTAGCAAGTTGGCAGCTAGTAAAAAATCCATCATCATTTAAATTATTAATCAAGCCACCAATTCTTTTGGTTTTAACAGCTATTGCACTTTCGTGGAACTATTTTGGATACATGCTCGGTGTTCATTATACAACTCCAAGCAATGCTCAGCTTTTTATTCAAACTGGCCCAATTATGTTAGCTATTTCCGGGTTTGTTTTTTTCAAAGAAAAAATAACACGAATTCAAATAATAGGATTTGCAATAGCAATTTTAGGGTTGACATTTTTTTATCACGATCAATTATCTGTTTTTGTAGATCGCAAAGGAAATTATAATATTGGTGTATTAATAACTTTAACAGCTGCTCTGGCATGGGCTACCTATGCAGCTTTACAAAAAAAATTAGTTTCTAAATATTCAACCAAAAGTCTTAATCTATTTCTTTTTGCCCTCCCAATGATTATTTATTTTCCATTTATAAATCTCAGCCCACTTTTTAATTTAAGTTGGCTGTGGCTTTTATTACTATTATTTTTAGGAGCAAACACATTTATTGCTTACACAGCTTTGGCAGAAGCACTAAAATATACCGATGCAAGTATTGTTAGTATTATAATAATTGTTAACCCAATTATTACTTTTATTACAATGGGCATTTTAACCGAAATGAATGTTTCGTGGGTGGCTCACGAGCAATTTTCTATGATAACTATTTTTGGAGCATCGTTGGTAGTTACCGGCATATTTTTAGTTGCTAGAAAATCTAAGAAGAGAAAATCATAATTTATTGCATTAACACAAAAAAACAGTTTATCTTTAAAACGTGGCTGAAAAACAAAAACATGCTTGTAATCCTGAAAATTGGGTTGACCAATTTTCGCAAGAATTTTTCCGGTTTGCAATATACCGTGTAAAAAACCGCGAAATTGCAGAAGATTTAGTTCAGGAAACCTTTCTGTCAGGTTTAAAATCATTAGATAAATTCAGGCGCGACTGCCCCGAAAAATCATGGTTATATAATATCCTTCGAAATAAGATTATCGACCATTTCAGAAAAAAAACCAACCAGGAAATTAAAAGGAGTAGCGCACCTGTTGAAACCGATGATGACTCTTTTTACTGTCAGTTTTTTAAAAAAGAAGGACAGTGGGAT
>DAOVTY010000099.1 GCA_030632865.1 Bacteroidota bacterium | reverse complement strand
TATCAAGAGATGAACGGGAAATATGTTGTTGAAAGCCAAGATCGTGAGGTCCAGGATTTTGACACAGAATGCGACTATGTTTTTACCCATTTTAGCTTGCCTTTAGAATCAATTTTATTGGGTGGCTCGGTGAACGTTTTTGGCGCACTAACAGGTTGGAATGCCAATAAAAGTAACGAAATGACCTGGAACTTTAAAACCAGTCAGTACGAATTAACGCTTCTTTTAAAGCAGGGTTACTACAATTTTCAATATGTTTATGTTGAGCAAGGTTCTTTGGTTGCCGACAATAAAAATATTGAAGGTAGTTTTTGGGAAGCAGAAAACGATTACCAAATTTTTGTTTATTACAAAAGTTTTTCCGGTCGCTACGACAGGCTGGTGGGATATCGTATTTTAAATTCAATTGAAAATCGACATTAGATTAAATTTTTATTCCTCCACCTCCGAAGATTATCTACACACCTATTCAAGATAATATTTTGCAAATAATAATTTGACAGATGAAAACTAATATCTGTTTTATTAACATACAATGTTAGGGATGTTAATGAAAATGAGCAATTTTAGTAAAGTTGTTTATTATCACTGATTTTTGTTATGATTTTCGCCAAAGAGAATTTCTAATTTTGCTGACGAAAAATAGTATATAAAAAACAAATCAAAAAAATATTAAGTTATGTCAAAAGGATTTTTTAATGTGCCAGTTGCAAAAAACGAACCTATTTTGAGTTTTGCACCAGGAACTTCTGAAAGAGTTGAACTAAAAGCAATGATTAATAAATTGCGTTCAGAAGAGATTGAATTACCAATGGTTATTGGAGGAAAAGATGTTTTTACTGATCGTAAATTACGCATGTTTCCGCCACACGAAGTGGAGCACACCTTAGGTTATTATAATCAAGGTGATTCTAGTCATGTTGAGATGGCAATTGATGCAGCACTCGCTGCCAAAGAAGATTGGGCAAATTTATCGTGGGAACACCGAGCTTCTATATTTTTAAAAGCTGCCGATTTATTGGCCGGACCGTACCGTGCTAAAATTAATGCCGCCACAATGCTGGGGCAGTCGAAAAATGCTTTTCAAGCAGAGATTGATGCAGCTTGCGAACTTGCCGATTTCTTCCGTTTTGGAGTACAAGTTATGACTGATATTTATAAAATTCAACCCGAGTCGGCTCCAGGAATGTGGAATTATAACGAGTACCGCCCATTGGAAGGATTTGTATTTGCATTAACTCCGTTTAACTTCACTTCAATTGCTGGTAACTTACCCGCTGCACCTGCATTAATGGGGAATGTTGTTGTTTGGAAACCATCTAAAACAGCAGTTTATTCAGCTGGAGTAATTATGGAGATTTTTAAAGAAGCAGGTTTGCCCGATGGTGTAATAAACCTTGTATTTGCTCCGGGGCCGGTTGTTGCCGACGTGGTATTAACTCATCCAGAATTTACCGGAATACATTTTACGGGATCAACAGAAGTTTTTCAAAGTATTTGGAAAACTATTGGTGAGAATATCTACAAATATAAAACGTACCCGCGCATTGTTGGCGAAACAGGTGGTAAAGATTTTATTTTTGCTGATAATACAACCAGCCCGAGAACGATTGCAATTGCAATGTTAAGAGGAGCTTTCGAATATCAAGGACAGAAATGTTCGGCTGCATCTCGTGCTTATATTCCTAAAAGTTTGTGGGCCGAAACAAAAGAGATTTTGGGCAAAGAGTTGGCAACAGTAAAAATGGGACCTCCCGAAGATTTTACCAACTTTGTGAACGCTGTAATTGACGAGCCATCGTTTGATAAACTTAAAGGTTTTATTGATGGTGCAAAATCTGATAAAAATGCCGAAGTAATTTTTGGTGGAAAGTGCGATAAGTCTGTTGGATATTTTATTGAGCCCACAGTTATTGAAGCAAAAGAGACAGATTATATTACAATGGTTGAAGAACTGTTTGGACCTGTTTTAACAGTTTATGTTTACGAAGACGAAAAGATGGATGAAACTCTTGATATACTTGACAAAACTTCTATTTATGCATTAACAGGCGCAGTGCTTTCGCAAAGCCGTTACAATATCGAGAAAATTACAAAACGTTTGAGTAACGCTGCCGGTAACTTCTATATTAACGATAAACCAACGGGAGCAGTTGTTGGCCAGCAGCCATTTGGTGGCGCGCGCGGTTCGGGCACCGACGATAAAGCAGGATCAATTTTCAACTTCTTGCGTTGGACGGCAATTCGTACAATTAAAGAGACATTTGTACCGCCTGTAAATTATACTTATCCAAGTTTTCAACCCGACGAGAAATAAAGTTAACGAAATATTGTTTATAAAAAGGGAGCCTAATTATTCAGCTCCCTTTTTTTTGCATATTATTAATTCTATTTTTGTACTACAATTATGAAGTTAGAAAAAAAGGATATTAAGGGTAAAGTTTCAAAAATGTTGAGCTACAAATATTTTGTAGCAGTAGTTTTATTTTTATCCTGGATTATTTTTTTTGATGAAAACAGCATAGTTGCTCATCAAAAAAACAAAAAACGTTTACAAGAACTGCTTCAACAAAAGGTGTATTATAATGAGCGAATTGAATCTGACAAACAAAAGCTGGAAGATTTGAACTCTGGTTTGGAAGAGCTTGAAAAATTTGCTCGCGAACAATATTATATGTCGAAACCCAATGAAGATGTATTTATTGTTGTTGAAGAAGAAAAATAAATTCGTCGGTCTAAAACTATAATCAAACTTTTTACGTTATGTTTTGTAACTATTTGAATGATAGTTTAAATTTCATATCTTGCTACTAATAATGAATGAAAATCTTGACATATTCAAAATTAAAACGAATAATATTCAGCCACAAAAAGGTAGAATATTAATTGCCGAACCTTTTTTGCCTGGTAACTATTTTAGTCGCTCAGTAATATTTTTAGTTGCACACAGCAAAAAAGGCTCAGTGGGTTTTATTTTAAATAAGGAGATAGATTTTGCTATTCAGGATGTATTTCCCGATTTTCCCGATTTTGATGCAATGGTATTTCTAGGTGGTCCGGTTTCAACCGACTCAATTTATTATATTCATAAACTTGGTAAAAAACTTCCGGGAAGTATAAATGTTTTGGGCGATTTATATTGGGGTGGCGATTTCGATATTCTTAAATCTCAAATTTCTGCCGGTGAAATTAATTCATCTGATATTCATTTTTTTCTAGGTTATTCAGGTTGGGATGCTGGGCAGTTAGAAGATGAACTAAAAGAAGATTCTTGGTTGGTAACTGATGTTGACGAAGCTGAAGTAATGCGAGAATTTGATGAGGTGACATGGACAGATTTTGTAAAAAAAGCTGGAAATCGTTATTCTATTTGGGAACATTTCCCTGAGAATCCTACTTTGAATTAATCTCTTTATAAACGAGGTAGTTAAAGTTAAAACGAGAATCTCCAAACAACATTTTTATTTTATTAGACTTCAGACTACCTTAACAAATTACTTTTTAAAAAAATCATAATCACGCTCAACTTTTGCAATTCGCGTTTTATAGCTGCTATACCATAAGTTTTTACCCATCTTTTGAGCAAAAAGATGTTCCAAATTTTCTTTCCAATTTCTTATCGACTCCAAATCTTTCCAATACGAAACAGTAATTCCAATCTCTTCTCGTACCGATTCGACACCCAAAAATCCTGATTGCTTTTTTGCAAGATTTACCATTTTATTTGCCATTTCGGAATAACCTATTTCAGTGTGAGTTAGGGATGAAGTAAATATTACGGCATAATATGGAGGCTGTGGTGTATTTGCAATCATTTCAATCTTAAATTAGAGTTTAAACAGCTTAACTATTTTACCTTACTAAAAGCACCTGACCTTTTTGATCGTGTTCATATCCTTGAATATCATAAAAGTGTGAAATCCAAACGTAATTTCCCATTGGTGCAGCTTTGCCATTTTTAAAAGATCCGTCCCATGGATGCTCTGGGGTTTGAGTTTCAAAAACCAATTGTCCCCAACGGTCGTAAATTTTTAGGTTGAAACGCGAAATATCGGCACCTAATCCCACGGGCATAAATGTTCTATTCTCTTCAATGTTGCTATCTGGTCGGAATGCATTTGGCGTAAAAACAGAAAATGGTAAAATGGTAATTAACATTTCAGTAGTATCCAAACATCCAAAATCTGATTCAACAAAAAGTTGTGAAGTATATTCGCCAAGGGCAGTAAATTTATGCATCGGATTTACCTCGGTAGTTTCTTCTGTCTCATCACCAAAATTCCAAAGATAATTAGTGGCATATTCCGAAAAGTTGGTGTATGTAATATCGGCATGCTCTAATAAAGCAACCGGATAATCTACTTCGAAAGATGCAATTGGTTTAGGATGCACCCAAATCCAATCTGCTTTTGTAAGTGTATCTAAACATCCTGTTTCTTGCGAATTTGCAACCAAAACAATATTGAACCTGCCAGAATCTGGAAGTAGATAAATATTAGACTCTCCCATTGGATAAGGTAAACTATCCAAAATCCAGGTAAATTCTAATTCATCATCTTTGGGTTCAGCAAAAATTTCTAGAGAGTATGGTTGACAACCTTCCAGATATTCGGTAAAAAAATCGAAATGAGGTTTTCGTTTTAAGGTTACGTCAATCGGCTCACTAAAGCAACCATACTCGTCAACTGTTAGAGATATATTTCCAAAAGGCTCGTCTAAAATTACAGCAATAGAATCGTTACCAATTCCTGATTGATGCACTCCTTCAAACTCCCAATAACATATTGAAGAGTCGATATTATGAGTGTAAAATATATTTACAGAATCTGTATGACAAATTGAGGAATCGACAGTAATTGCAGCAGTTGGCGTTGGAAACACCTTTACCATACTATCTATTTGAAATCCGATTTGGCAACCAGAAAGAATATTTGTAATTAATAAACTCACATCATAAAAACCGGTGTCGGAATAAAAATATTCAACTTCTTGCAAATTAATAATTGGTGAGCCATCTCCAAGATCCCATTCAAACAGTAATGCATCTTCCACGCCAAGAGTTCCTTTAAATAAAACAGTCATAGAATCGCACCCTCTTGATTTTTCTGTTTCTAAGACAAAATCAGGATTTGCTCCAAGAGGTTTTTTAGTTACGTCGCCCCAGCAACCATCTTCTTCAACATAAAGTTGCAAAAATGGATTAGAATTAAAAGCACCAAGAGAAACTGTAAAATTGTTCCAATCTAATGAATCTATTACTTTACTACCACCATAATCCCAATAGAAATCTGCATTTTGAGTTGCGTTACCAACGTATAATACTTCTCTGTAATACCCCTCACATTCGTCATCCGGATTTTGCACATAGTCAAAATTCGAAGTTGGTATTTGATGAAACCTAACCAAAAAAGTATCACTTTTAACACATCCATCCTTGGTTTCTAATAAATAATAAATTTCAAACTCACCCCAATCTGTTACTGTTATTTTAGACGAAGTGTGTGTCTCTTCTGAAAATGTTAATCCCGGACTTTTAGACGACCAAGTAAAACTCCCATCGTAGTTCCATACATTTTCTGGGGCATCTGTTATTATTGTTGTAAGCTCACTTATATATTCTCCACAAATTAAAGTTTCGCCCTCAATTTTTATATTGGGAACTGGAAAAACAACCAAATTCATTGTGTCGTGTGCGGGGCAATTCAATTTATCGTAAACAGTTATACGGTACTCATCGGTTTGGTTGGCTATATAAATTTGTGCCGTGGAAAGGGTATCGTTATTTTTATTTTGCCAAATGTATTTTTCAAATTCATTAGAAGGGTCTAATGTAATTTGATGCGGGTCGCATCCCTCAATATAATCTACCCCTAAATCGACAACCGGATGACTTACATAAACATAAATAGAATCTTCCAAATTACAACCATCAACAGTAGTGGTTTCAACAAAATACTGTCCTTCAGTGTTAACTGTTATTTTCTGTGTAGTCTCGCCTGTATTCCAATTGTAGGAGTCAAAATATGGACCGGCATCCAATTCAATTGAATTACCGTAACAGAGCAAAAGTGTATCGCCATCAAAATTGATATTTTCTCCTAAATCTAAAACCAGATCGAGGTTAAAACCCACACCATAACCATAAGATTCAACCCCGCCATAGCCGTACACATAAGCCAAAAATCCGCGTTCATTATTCACATTTTCAATATGATGAACACCGGAGCTAATAACTTTTTGTGCGTATGAATATTCACCTTCAGTAAAAGATACAAATTCATTGTCTATACCCGCACCATCAAAACGAATATTGTATATTTCATCTCTGTGCGAGATAATGTTTACATAATATTTCTCAATAATATCAGAGTCGTAAGCCACAAAAGTTACATCGTTTTTAGATTGTGTAACCGAACTTAAAATAATCATAAATGGGTCGCCATTCCCTCCTGTATAATTATTATCTACATCTCTAGATTGGCTGTATTGCGCAACAAGAATTGGCTTGTCTGCAAAAATTCGTTTTGGTTGATTATAGTTAAATACCTTCTCTACATACTCTCCTCTATCCAAAATAAATGATGATAATCCCGTAATTTGAATGGTTGTATTATCCTCGGCAGCCATAATTCTATACCGGTCAGATTCGCGTGATTTTAGAGGAACTGTGTAATATTCTCGCCCCCACGAATGTATTGGTGGTATTTGTTCATACAAATGATCCCAGCAACATTGGCCTACCGGAATACGCGTACCATGCGAACCAGAATAAAATGCAATTGGTTTATCTGAAAACACATAACTTCCTGTTAAATCACCCTGCCCACTGGCATTCGCCGTGTTTTCTGATTGAACTTGATAAACCTGACCTTTATTTAAAATAACTGTAAATGTTGAATCTTTTGGCTGTAGCTGATCTGTAATTTTAGAAGGAGTTATTTCTACCGTTGTGGAATCTTCAGCGGCAACAATCAAAAACTCGCTATTCCTTCCTGTAGTTCCACTAACATCGGGAGTATAACAAACTGCAAAATGCTCCTTTCCCAACGATTGAACAGGATAAATAACTGCAACATCTGCCGAGTTTGAATCATAATTCAGTGCATAAACATTTACTGGTTTTTCAGAAACTAAATGAATTCCCTTGTTTTCTATTGTTTCAGAACCACGTGGCTCAACTAATGTTGATGGGATTTTTATTTGTACTCTATTATTAGCACTTATAGAATATGTGCCACCAAAAGGTGTTTCTGCAACCCCTGTAGTTATTGTAAAGGTGGTTGCTTCTCGTGCTGTAACAGTAATCTCTAGATAATGATTGTTTCCATTTCCTCTATCCCAACGCCCCTCTAAAAATCCAAACCAAAAGTCAGTTCCCTCGGTAGATTTTCTACATGGGTCGGTTTCCTGACTTATTGCTAAAAAGCTAACAACTACAAAAAATACAACAAAAAGAATAGTTAATTTCCTCACTGATTTTGCTTAATAAATGGCTGCTAAAACTAATAAAAAAACCGTACAAATGTTTGCACGGTTTCAATATAATTAAGCTAAAAAACTCTATTCTTATTTTTTTGGTTTAATCTCAATCATCAGATGTCTGTTAGGAACAAGTTCTTCTATTTTAACATGTATTTTAACAATAGTACCATCGAATGGCATTCTAATTTGGTTTTGCATTTTCATTGCTTCAAGCAATAAAAGTGTTTCACCCTCTTTCACTTTTTGTTGTGGTTTAACAAAAATGTCAATAATTTTTCCCGGAATAATGGAATATAACAAATTCTCGTTTGGAGCTTCCCATTTTACACGCTCTTTAAATTTGCGGGTAAGAGTGGTTTTATACACAACTCCCTGCACAATAAGTTCTTCGTATTCTTTTTCTTTTGACATGCTTCTGTTTTTTAAAATGGAGGTATTCCATGTTTTTTATTAGGAAGAAATACACTTTTATTTTCTGAAACTTTTAAAGCATGTAAAATACGTGCACGTGTCTCTTTAGGTTCAATAACCTCATCAATATAGCCTTGTGCTGCCGCAACATACGGATTTGCAAATTTCTTCTTGTACTCCTCAACTTTCTGTTTACGCATCTCTTCAGGATTTTCAGATTCAGCAATTTCTTTTCTGAAAACAATATTTGCCGCACCTTCTGGTCCCATAACTGCAATTTCGGCAGTTGGCCATGCAAAAACAAAGTCGGCACGCAAATGGCGCGAGTTCATTGCAATGTAACCACCACCATAAGCTTTTCTTAAAATCACAGTAACTTTCGGAACTGTTGCTTCGCTGTATGCATATAAAATTTTGGCTCCGTGGCGAATAACACCAGCATGCTCCTGATCAACTCCAGGCAAATATCCTGGCATATCTTCCAAAGTAACTATCGGTATATTAAATGCATCGCAATAACGAATAAATCTGGCTGCTTTGTCAGAGCTATCACAATCGAGAACACCTGCTAAAACCATTGGCTGATTGGCAACAAAACCAACTGTTTCGCCTTCCATACGTGCAAATCCAATAATTATATTTGGTGCGAAATATTCCATAACTTCAAGAAATTCGGTTCCATCGGTGAGACTGATAATAATGTCTCGCATATCATACGGAATCCTCGGGTCAGACGGAACAATATCTTCAACTTTTTTACCTTTCCCCGGAGCTTTTGGTGGGTAAGGAATTGCTTTTTTCGAGTTGCTTCGTGGAATATAACTAATAAGATCTTTTATCTGCTGGAAACATTCCATCTCGGTTTTTGCGTAAAAATGTGCATTTCCGGTGATTTCGGCATGTACTTTTGCACCGCCGAGTTCTTCCATTGAAATATCTTCGCCAAGAACCGTTTTAATAACACTTGGTCCGGTAATAAACATTTTCGAAATATTTTCGACCACAAAAACAAAATCTGTTAAAGCAGGCGAATAAACAGCACCACCGGCACAAGGCCCCAAAATTACCGAAATTTGCGGTATAACGCCGGATGCCAGTGTATTACGAAAGAAAATTTCGCCATATCCTGCAAGAGAATTTACTCCTTCCTGAATACGAGCACCACCCGAGTCGTTTATTCCTATTAGTGGAACCCTCATTTTAAGGGCGTGATCCATGATTTTAGTAATTTTACGTGCGTGCATTAAACCAAGCGAACCACCCGCTACTGTAAAATCCTGAGCATAAATACAGATTGGTTTATTGTTAATTGTTCCGGTCCCAATAATTACACCATCGCCATGTAGTGTTTTCGACTCCATTCCAAAGCCTGTGGCACTATGCTCTGCGAACAGATCATATTCGTGGAAAGATTTTTTGTCTAACAGGGATAAAATACGCTCTCTAGCCGTAAGTTTCCCCATTTTAGCCTGTTTCTCAATGGCTTTATCTCCACCACCTTTTTGTACTTCTCTTTTCCTTTTTCGTAGATCAAGGATGTTGCTTCTAAGTGACATAAAGTTTTTTTTTTAAAAATTTAAATTCCCTTAAAGTACAAGGGTATTATTATTAGTCTTTTTATTCTGAATGGTGCAAAATTAAAAATTTTTTTCATTGGTATCACAAATACAATTTCGTATTACCGAAATAACTAATCAAAGATACATTAGTTTCGAATAATTATATTTTTTGTTTGAAAAGTTATAATGAGACGAATAAACTCAGAGAACAATTGTTTCTATCTCGCTGCCCAACGATATACAAATAGTGCAATTAAACTATATAAAATATTTGGAACCCAAACCGAAACAAATGGAGGTGCTGTTCCGCTAATTGCAAAAACTGTGGATATTTGCATAAATAATATATAAGAAAAGCTTAATAATAATCCTAATCCGAGATGCAAACCCAACCCTCCTTTAATTTTTCGTGATGCCAAGCCAACACCAATTAATGTTAAT
>DAOVTY010000200.1 GCA_030632865.1 Bacteroidota bacterium | reverse complement strand
TCATTTCAAAGTAGCCATTATTCACATCAATTAAATTATTTTCATATAATATCTGATCATCTGAATCCAATACTCTTACACTCGCTTCTCCATTGAAAGTCAAATCAGTTTGGCCTTTAAGAACTATTTCATCTTCTATAGATGCAATTTCATTTTCAGTCTCAATTACTAATTTCTCAAGTCTCAAAATACTTTTACTAATCTCTTTTCTCTGATTAAAACTTAATGTAATTACAGAGTTTTTGGAAATTTGTTTTTTACTATTACTTGATGTTTTCGTTTGCTTAACTTCAATTTCTTTTAGCGATTCTATTCTTTTCCGTTGAAGAAAGTCAAATATTCCACCCAAATGTTGCTTGGCTTTTTTATCTCTGAATTCATAAATGCAATTCACTAATCCATCAAGAAAATCTCGGTCGTGCGATACCACCACCACTGTACCATCAAATTTAATTAGAGCATTTTTCAAAATTTCTTTCGATCTCATATCCAAATGATTTGTTGGTTCATCAAGAATTAAAAAGTTTACCGGTTCCAACATTAACCGAATCATTGCAAGTCTCGATTTTTCACCGCCACTTAACACTTTTACTTTTTTATCAATGTCCTCTCCGCGGAAAAGAAAAGCAGCTAAGATATCTCTGATTTTGGTTCGTATTTCTCCAACTGCAATTTCGTCAATTGTTTCAAAAACGGTTAAATTTTCATCTAATAGTTGAGCTTGATTTTGAGCAAAGTAGCCAATTTTTACATTGTGTCCGAGTTTTAGTTTTCCCTCAAAATTAATTTCGTTCATTATTATGCGCGAAAGAGTAGTTTTTCCTTCACCATTTCGTCCTATAAATGCTACTTTTTCTCCATTTTCAATGGTTAAATCTATATCGTTAAGAACATGATTTTCATCGAATGATTTACTAACTCCTTTAGCCGAAACTATTACTTTTCCTGAGCGTGGTGCCGGAGGAAATTTCAGTTTTAGTGCCGAGTTATCTACCTCTTCAATCTCAATTCGGTCAAGTTTTTCTAATTGTTTTACTCTAGACTGTACCTGAACAGCTTTTGTAGCTTGGTATCTAAATCGGGCTATAAATTTTTCGGTATCTTCAATCATTTTCTGCTGATTGCGATAAGCAGCTAATTGAACTTCGCGTTGTTCTTCTTTCCAAATATTGAATTTTGAGTAATTCATTTTTTGATCTAAAATTTTGCCCAGCGAAATTTCAATAGTTCTGTTGCAAACTGCATTCAAAAATGCTTTATCATGCGAAACTAGAACAACAGCACCTTTGTAATTTTTTAGGAAATCTTCAAGCCACTGTATCGATTCAATATCTAAATGATTTGTTGGCTCATCAAGTAAAAAAACATCAGGCTTTTGTAAAAGTAGTTTTGCCAATTCAATACGCATTCTCCAGCCTCCACTAAATTCCGAGGTTAGTCTATTAAAGTCAGATCTTTTGAAGCCTAATCCTAGTAATGTTTTTTCAAGTTCAGCTTCATAATTATCGCCACCTAGTAGATTAAATATCTCGTGAAGCTCGGTAATATAATCCAAACTCTTCAGATAACTTTCTGAATGATAATCTTCACTTTCTGTGATTATTGTATTTACTCTTGATATCTCTTTTTCAAGTTTGATAATTTCTTCAAAAGCAAGTGTGGCTTCATTTTTTAATGTGCGTGTATTGGTTAAATGCATTTGCTGTGGCAAATAACCAATTGTGGTATCTTTCGGAATACCAATAATTCCGGATGTAGGATTATCTTGTTTCGTAATTAATTTTAGCAAAGTAGTTTTACCTGCTCCATTTTTGCCAATTAATCCAATTCTGTCTTTCGGGTTTATTAGAAAACTAATCTCTTTAAAAAGGTCGAACCCGCCAAAACTTAATTTTATTTTATCTAATGATATCATATAATATTTGAAAGTGGGCAAATATAACTATTAAAAGGAATGATTTTTAAAAGTTTTGGGCAAAAAAAATACCCTTGCGGGTAAAAAAGAAGGAAGGGGAAAGCCCTATGGACGCTTTTTGAAGATGATTGATGATTTACAAACCCCTAAACACAAAACCAATCATAAATACAGAAGTTGCTTTCCCCTTATAAGTTTTATCTTTTAAAATAAAACCAACCATTAAATCAAGGGCAAATATAGGGAACATCATTTTTACATAAAAATCATTTTATGTAAAAAGTGCCATTAGTTATATATTTTGGCTTGGTTTTCCCATAATGGGAAATTTTTGAGTTTTTTGGGAATTATAACTAAATTTTAGAGGAAGTATTATTTTCTTTAAAAAGCTATATTTGTCAAAAATTACTGAAGTGGCTAGAAAAAAGAAAAAGCCTTTGTATGAAGGCATTACAATAGAAGACATTGGAGCAGAGGGTAAAGCATTGGCTCGTGTTGGCGATATGGTTGTGTTTACGAAGTATGCAATTCCAGGTGACGTGGTTGATTTGCAGGTTACAAAAAAACGAAAAAAGTATCAGGAAGCATTCGTCACTACGTTTCATAAATACTCTAAAGACAGAGTAGAACCCTTTTGTGAGCATTTTGGAATTTGTGGTGGGTGTAAATGGCAATTACTTCCTTATGATAAACAACTGTTGTTCAAACAGAATCAAGTCGATAATCAATTAAAACGAATTGGTAAAATTGAGATTCCTGAAATAGCACCAATTTTAGGTTCAGAGAAAGAAACATTTTACAGAAATAAACTGGAATTCACATTTTCTAATAAACGCTGGCTTTCATTCGAGGAGATTGAAAATAATGCTGAAATTAAGGATTTTGATGCACTCGGTTTTCATATTCCGGGGTTGTTCGATAAAATTATTACAATAAATAAATGTTGGTTACAACCCGAGCCTTCAAACGAAATCAGAAATTTTATTTATAAATATGCTGTTAAAAATAAGTTAGAATTTTTTGATATCCGAGCTCAAGTTGGCTTTTTACGAAATCTGATTATTCGCACAAGTTCAACAGGAGAAACGATGATAATTCTATCATTTTATAGAGAGGATGAAACAGCCAGGGTGAAATTGCTGGAGGCTATAAAAACTGAGTTTCCTAAAATTAAATCATTATTATATGTAATAAATACTAAAGGTAACGATACAATTACAGATCAAAAAATTGAACTTTTTTATGGGACAGAATATATTTTGGAAGAGATGGAAGGATTGAAATTTAAGATAGGTCCTAAAAGTTTTTATCAAACTAATTCTGCCCAAGCATATAACTTATATAAAGTAGCTCGCGATTTTGCAGGGTTAAATGGTACCGAAATAGTTTACGATTTGTACACGGGCACCGGAACAATTGCAAATTTTGTTGCTAAAAATGCAAAAAAAGTAATTGGTATTGAATATGTTCCTGAGGCAATTGAAGATGCAAAGCAAAACTCATTACTTAATAATATTGATAATACTTTATTTTTTGCAGGTGATATGAAACTTGTATTAGATAATTCTTTTGTTCAGCAAAATGGCCAGCCTGATGTAATAATTACAGATCCGCCAAGAGCAGGAATGCATGCCGATGTTATTGGAGCAATACTAAATATTTCTCCCGAAAAAATTGTTTATGTTAGTTGTAATCCGGCTACACAAGCTCGCGATTTAGCTCTTTTAGATGAAATTTATAAAGTTGAAAAAATTCAACCAGTTGATATGTTTCCACAAACACACCATGTTGAGAATGTGGTTTTGTTAGTAAAAAAGTAACTTATTTTGCGGCATAATAAACCAGATTTGGTAACCCTAATTGCAAAAATAAATGTAGATAAATTGAAAATGTGGTTGGAGTAGTTTACTGCTTCAACCAAATTTATTAAGTGGCTTAAATTCTAAAAATGTGCAAAATGATTTTTCGAGGGATTTATTTCTTTAAGCAAAGATTTAAGCGATTCTTAAAAAAGTAGTTTTTTTTGAATTCATTAGTGTGATAATCATTTTCGTTTCCAAATAAAATTATCGACACTATATTTACCTCCTCCAAAAACCATCAAACTAAACAGCATTAACATATAATAAAGTGGTATTTCAAATCCATTATTTGCAGCCTCAAAACCACCTTCAAGATGAACCGTAAATATTGCCACCAACATTACAAAAATTAGTGGGACTGAAATTAATCGTGTTCCTAAACCAAGAACCAATAATACAACTCCTGCCGCCTCTGTAATACCCGCGAGGTAAGCATTTAAATATGGTAATGGATAGCCCATGCTATCGAACCAGCCTCCAATGGCACTGATATCATTCCATTTCATAATGGCAGGTTTGTAAAATCCATAGGCAAGTGTAAGCCGTAGTAATAGCAGAATTAAACTGTCTAATTTGCTCGTAAAAGTGCGTAGTTTTTCTAATAATGTTTTCATGACATTTTAATTTTATGATTAATAAATTAGTTTTTAAATAAATAGAGTTCTCCCTTTAGTTTTAAATGCAACTATTTGTATTAGTTATCTAGAACACCCAATACAAAACCACGAATTTTTAAATCTTCCAAAAATTTGAACACTTTCGAACGAAGCATTTCGAGGTCGTTAATTCCGAAGATGTATAATATGTCGTTAAAAATTTCTTCCAGATTTTTTTCGGCCAATACAATGTTTTCTATTAAAAATGTAAATAGCACCGATAAGTTTACAAATTGAACTTTCCCAGTATCTTTTTCGCGAAATATAAGAAGAAAATAATCTCCTTTTTTACTTACTGCAACGCTTGGCTCATCCATATGAACAGGGTATTCCAGTTTGATTATTTTGTGCTCAGGATTAACTGCAATTTTTTCTTTTAATTGAAAATTAGAATTATTGTAGAGTGGATATTGCAAATCTTCCATCATATAAAATTCAGCCTCCAACCATTCAAAATAAAGAAGGTTGTTTAAATATGGGAGATTGTATTTAGTTAAATAATTTTCAGTTTTGCAAAAATCAACAAACTCTTTTGGCATTCGCCAAACATGCGGGTCACTACATTTATGGCGGCTAAAAAAGTTATATATCATTTCATACCATATTTCAGATTCGATATATTTAAATGCTATAGGAAAGGTTGTTTCCATTGCATCTTTTACAATATTAAATATCAATCGTCTGTAATGTGGAAGTCGCTCGGCGATTATTCCATTTAAAGCAACTTCTTTTCCATCGCGACAATATTGGGCAAAATTACTTTGTTGATTATATGTTTCTGTTTTCAATAACATTTTGTATTTCAATAAATAGGTTTCTTTTCTTACTACTCTCCACTTACTACTCTTACCTTATTTTTTGTTTTCCATTTGTTGCTCATTATGGCTTTGAGGTTATTCAATTCGCCTTGCATTTCTTCCATTTCTGGAATATTAAAATCTCGTTCCAACAGCACCGGAACTGGTTTAACTTTGTCTATTGTCCATTCAAACAGCTCATAAACAGGGTCGATAATTGCTTCGCCGTGTGTGTCGATAATCAAATCGGGAGCAACTTTTGTATGCCCAGCCATATGAATGTATGCAACTTTGTTGAGAGGCAGTTTTTCGATAAAATCTTTTGCGTTATAATTATGATTGAATGAATTTACATAAACGTTATTTACATCAAGTAAAAGTTTACATCCGGCCTCTTTAACAATAGTCGAAATAAATGTAGCTTCATCCATTTCTGCCGCTACAGGCGTGTAATACGAAACATTTTCGATTGCAATTTGCCGACCCAAAAAATCCTGAACTTGTTTAATTCTTTGCGAAACGTGTTTAATTGCGTCTTCTGTAAAAGGAATCGGCAACAAATCGTATAAATGTGCATTATCGCATTTTGAGAAACTTAGGTGTTCTGAATAAATGCCCACATTATATTCTTCCAGAAAGTGCTTTATATCTTTCAAGAAATTCATATCTAATTCATCCGGACTTCCAATAGAAAGTGAAAGACCATGGAAGGCATAACGGCCACAGCGCCACGCATCGCGTCCACAGAGAGCTCCCGACCTTTGGAAAGGCCGCGGAACCATGCTGGCGCAACGGAATC
>DAOVTY010000046.1 GCA_030632865.1 Bacteroidota bacterium | reverse complement strand
TTTCGAGGTTGCTTACAAAAGCTCCCAATCCTGTTCCACCATCAATTTTATTGTCGTCGATAGTTGGTTCTGAATTCATACTCCAAACCAAACCTCTTGCAGTTATATTGCCACCACCATCGTATGTAACATCACCACCAGAAACTGCAGATATTTTAGTAACATCGCTAACTTCTGCAGTTGTTACAGCCGGTAAATCAACTAAAGTTGTAAATGATACTTCGGGTCCGTAACCAATACCTGCACTATTTGTTGCATAAGCACGTACATAATATTTGGTATTTCCTGCTAATTCTGAAAGTGTGCTTTCAAATTCGCCAGCACCTTCTTCGTTAGTAGTTTTGCTGTCGGATATAGTAGGATTATTATTCAATCCAAAAACAATACCTCGGACTGTAACTTCTGCTCCGCCTGTAACTGTTACGTTTCCACCTCCCAAAGCTGAATTACCTGTAATATCGGTAATAGCTGTTGTGGTAAGAATTGCAACTACGGGCAAAGTTGTAAATGTAACTTCTTCGCCGTAAACTGTTCCCATTTCGCCGGTAGCATATGCACGCGCGTAATATTTAGTTGCATAATCTAGCCCAGCTAATGTTACGTGGAAAGTTGCTGTTTGATTTTTTCCTGCAAAGGCAACTTTATCGCCATCGATAGTTGGTACTGTTGCAGTACTGTAGCAAATACCTTTATCGTCAAAGCCTTCGCCTTGAGCAACTACAAAACCTACTACGGTAGCTGAATCTGATGTTACATTGTAAGTTTTTGATGTAGAAAGAGTGGGTTCTAATCTAACTTCTGACACCTCTTTTGTACACGATGCAACAATTATTGATGCAACGAAAAGGAATGCCATAAACCTGTATATAGTTATTTTTTTCATCTCTAATTTTTTAATTAATTTCATGTAAATTAGTTTTTAACAATTGTACAAGTTCCGGTGGTATCGACTATAATTGTAAGTGTGATTGTATAATTACCAGCACTAACAGGAAGGTTGTCGCCACCCTGAGTTAAATTGTCGTGAGTTCCACCTAAGTTCCATGCCCAACCATCGTTTTTCCTGAATTTAATTTCACCATCAATTAAATCGACAGTTATCGACCATGTTCCTGTTTTTGAATCGTAGTCCATTTTTTGATCGGGAGTATCCCAACCATTTGGAGTTGCAGAACCAATTAAACCAATCATATATTTATCGGCAGAATAGTTGAGATCGTTTATATTGACTGATAAAATATGCCATCCGTTATCATCAACAGAAATACCTGTACCATCAACTTCAAGGACTCCGCCACTACCGCCATATTGGGTATTTGTGTCAGGATCTTCGAGAGTGAAAGGTGTTGCTGCATCGAGTTTTACAAGACCGTTGTAAACTCCATTACCGAGTGCCGATTCAATTTTTTGGTCGATACCTGAATTTAACAAGTTCAATTTAGGTAATCCGTATAAAGTAACATTTGCCGTATTTGTTTCCGAAATGTACTCGAAAGGATTAGTTCCAGTTCCTGGTGCGCCGTTTCCTCCATCAACAACAAGTGTTGACTTTAAACGAAAATCAACTGACGAAACTTCATCAGCAGGAAATTTCTTTAACAACATTCCGTTTAAATCGCTTACTGTAACTTTAAATGATTCTGCTTGAATATCAGACTTAATTAAAATTGCATCAGCAAAACTATTTCCTGAAGCACTGGCTTCTAAAAAGTATTTTGCAGAGGCTTGAAAACCCGGGTCAACCGGAGTTCCAATAAATTCTAGAGTATCTGTTCCATTATTTCTTTCCAGAGTTAAATCTGGTATAGAAACGAGTGTTGGTTCTATTGGATTGTCGAGCATAAAAATCTGTTCGCCATCTTTTTCGCAAGAAAACAGAAGCCCAATTAACCCGATAAAAGTTATATATATTAATTTTTTCATTTTTGAATTATTTTAAATATTAATAACCTGAGTTTTGTTTAATGTTCTGATTCGCCGAAACTTCGTCTCCTGGTATTGGGTAAAGATTAAAATGGCTACTGGTTTGGGTTCCATCGAATGTTCCACCTTTCCACTGCCATTTATAATTACCATCGGTAAATTGTCCGAAACGAACTAAATCGGTACGTCTTTGAGCTTCGTAGTAAAACTCGCGTCCGCGTTCATCTAAAATAAACTGAGATGTAAGTTCGGTAGCGGTAATATTTCCGTCAGTATTTCCGAAAGCACGTTCTCTAATTACATTGATATCTTCTACAGCACCGTCTGCATCACCCATATTAAACAATGCTTCGGCTCTCATTAAGTATGCATCGGCTAAACGGAAAACAGGAAAGTCGGTACTTGCAAAAGCTGTATTATAATTTGCAGCCTGACTTCCATCAGCATTTCGTGCAGTAAATTTATAAACTCCAATTCCGTAATCTCCACTTGCCGAAGCACTTGGAATATCCATGCTTTTTTTCATTTTTAGAAATACACGGTTGTCTTTAGATTGCGAAAATTCAACATCGTCTGCCGGAATTGGTGCCCCACCATAAGTAGCAAGAGTATCAACTATTAAATACATAAACTCTCTTGTGGCTCTGTTACCATTCCAGTTTGTGTTAGATGTTAATCCGTGGTAATCTTCGGCTCTGATATAAACTGCATCGCTACTTGATTCAATAATAAAAGTTGTTCCAACATAACCTTGTGTATTAATTCCATCCTGAACCCAGGCAAAAATCATTTCGGGGTTGTGAGTGGCATCGTTATCGGCACTAAAGTTTTGTCTGTAATTTGTTGCCAACGAATAGTCTCCGCTACTAATTACTTTATCGCAATAAGTTTTACAGTTGTCCCACTGTGCGGTTCCTGTAAAAACTTCGGCATTTAAATAAAGCCTTGCAAGTAACATTTGCGCTGCTGCCCTATCTGCTTGCGAGTACGAAAATTTTGGTTCGCCCAATAAACCTTCTATGCTTTTTAATTCGTCTTCAATATAATTGAATAATTCGGCACGTTGAATTTGTTCTGGATAGAATTTACCAACTCCATCTTCTTCGGTTGTAAAAGGTGGATTTCCGAATAGGTCGATATACCAGTAATAAGCCAAAGCTCTAAGAAAACGTGCTTCTGCATTATACTGAACCATATCGGGATTGTCTTTTGTTAAGCTGATAAAATCGTTTGCGTAAGTAATACTTAATCCCAAACGTTGATAAAGAGCTGTAAGAAAAGGATTGCTTGGACTCCATGTTTGTGTATTTAAATCTGCAATACCAACATCGCCCCATGCACAAATAGCTTCGTCGGTGGGTAACTCCTGCAAATTCCAAAGTGCTCTCATTGTGGTAAAAAATGCTCCATCGGATGCACTAATATCATCTCCACCATTTGCACCTTGTCCTTGAATAATAAAACTGGCGTAAATTTTCCCCAGTACTTGTTTCATGTAAACCGGATCGTCTCCCAGGTTTCCAGCCATAATTATATCTGGGTCGGTTGGGTTTACATCCAAATCTTTTACGCACGATGTAATCATCAGTGCCGAAAAGATTATTGCTATAAATATTTTATTTTTATACATATCAAATTAATTTACACTGTTAATAAGTAAAGCCAATTCCGATCATAAAAGTTCGTGGTCTTGGATAGAAATTATTATCAATTCCTCCTGAAACTTCGGGGTCTATACCCTCATAATTTGTAATAGTTAATACGTTTTGAACAGAGAAACTCAAACGTGGTATCATTCTGCCTTTTACATCTTCGTATGTATAACCAATACTTAAATTATCTAACTTAAAGTAAGAGGCATTTTTTACAAAATGATCGCTTGTAAACTGACGTTTTACAAATTCAGTGTCATCAAGATATTTTGGAAAAGTCCTCCAGGCTCCATTTGTGTGCATCTGATCGTATGAAGAACCAGCAGCAATTTGATTATAAACGTAGTTGCCAATACTTGTGCGGGATGAAGCAGAAATATCGAAGTTTTTATAGTTGTAACGGGCTGAAAGTCCAATTAAATAATCTGGCACCGGATTGTGATAAATGTACTTATCGTTATTATCTCCGCTTACTACTCCGCCATCTCCCGAACGATCAACATACATTCCTTCAACTGGCATTCCGTTGCTATTATAAACCTGTTGGTTTACAAAGAAAGAGTATGCAGGATAACCAACTCTTGTAACCTGGTTAGTTCCTGTAAAAGCACTACCATAAAGAATACCGATGTAATTAGGATCGTCGTTTAATAGCAGTTTTGTAATTTCATTTACGTTATAAGATAAATTAACTCCGATATTTAAAGCCATATCTTTTTTAGAAATAGCTTTCCAGTCTAATGCTAATTCAACTCCTTTATTTTCTAAACTTCCAACATTTGTTAGAAGAGTGTTAGAAAAGTTACTTCCGGTTGGA
Organism: Bacteroidota bacterium; assembly: GCA_030632865.1. GTDB lineage: Bacteria > Bacteroidota > Bacteroidia > Bacteroidales > Prolixibacteraceae > Draconibacterium. Next base: position 10,462 of record DAOVTY010000046.1, on the reverse strand, counting down.
ATAGTTACAGTATTCAATAAATCATCAGTAACTCGCTGATATACATCTAACGATCCTGAAAGCCTGTTATTAAAAAACCCAAAATCGAGACCGATATTTATTGTTGTTGTCTCTTCCCATTTTATGTCGGGATCGTAAGCATTCGGACGTAAAGTTGGAAGAAATTCGCCATCAATAGGATAGTATGAACCTTCAGCAGATGCAATATAAAGAGCTTGTGCTGGATAATCGTTTCCAATATCCTGTTGTCCGGTAACACCCCAACCTAATCTTAATTTTAGATTAGAAACTGCTTCAACATCTTTCAAAAATGATTCTTCCTTAATTTTCCATGCAAAAGCTGCAGATGGAAATAAACCCCATTTGTTATCTCCAATAAAACGAGAAGAACCATCTTGACGAATTGTAGCTGTAAACAGATACTTATCGGCAAGTGTATAATTTAAGCGCCCAAAGAATGAAACGAGGTAGTTTTCAGTTTCGAATGAAGAATCTTCTGTTACTTCTTTTGGATGATCATTATCAATTACCCCTTGTGTAAATGTAGTTCCTTCGCGTTTAAAATGCTGCCACGAATAACCGGCGGTTGCATCAATTTTACTATTAATATTCTCTAAGTCTTTAATATAACTGAAATAAAAATCAAAAAGATTATTAGTGTTTTGAGCGTCGTAATCACTTAATCTCCCCCAAAGTGGACTTGTTAAAACCGAAGGCGATGTTGTTGGACGGTTGCTATGTCCTTTTCCATTCGAAAGGTCAGTTGCTAAATTCATATTAGCACGTAATTCTGGAAGAAACGGCAGTCGGTAATTAAATTGTGCATTGGCAACAACTCTGTTTACCTTCGATTTATTGTCAGCAGCCATTAGTTGCTCAACTGGGTTTGGTGTACCAAGATTAGCTCCATAATTACTCCATTGAAAAAAACCGGCAGAACCCGATTGGCTTGAATCATAAATTGGTTTGGTAGGATCCATTGTTACTGCAGATCCCAAAGCGCCACTATCCCCAAAATTATTGTCGGTAAACATCCCTTTAACATTCAAATTAACTTTTAAGTCGCCATCTAATAATGTAGGGTTTAAACTTAAAGTTGCAGTTAAGCGTTTCATATCGGTATTTTTCATAATACCTGTTTCGTTTAAATAACCAACAGAAGCACGGTATGGCAAATTTTTGTATGCACCCGATATACTTAAATTATTGTCTTGCGAAACAGCAGTCCGAAAAATTTCTTTTTGCCAGTTTGTATTTTCATTCCAAAGCGCGTCATAAGTGTCTTCGCCATATAAATCTTTTTTATTAAAAGCAATTTGTCTAAGCTCGTCGCCAGAATAAACATCCGTAAATTCAATTGCACTTGAAACCGATGTATTCATGTCGAAATTAATTTGCATTGGGCTGCCTGCTTTTCCTTTTTTAGTATTGATGATAATTACTCCGTTAGAAGCTCGCGAACCGTAAATGGCGGTTGCCGAAGCATCTTTCAAAATATTAAACGATTCAATATCGTTAGGGTTTACAAAAGAGAGAAAGTTTGAACTTCCGGAAACACTATTATTATCAATTGGAATTCCATCGATAATAATTAATGGGTCGTTTGAAGCATTTAGCGATGAACCCCCACGAATACGAATTGTAGAACCACTTCCAGGGGCACCTCCTGCAGACGTAATAACTACACCAGCACCTTTACCAACAAGTAAATCCTGAACAGAAGTAACCGGTCCTTTGTTAAAATCATCTGAACTAATTGCTGTTACAGCACCGGTAGCATCATTCTTCTTTACCGAGCCATAACCAATTACAATAACTTCGTCTAACCCAATTAAATCTTCTTCAAGTGAGATGTTAAAACTGGTTTTACCTTCAATATTTACCTCCATGCTTTTCATACCAACAAACGAGAAAACTAATGTTTGAGCATCCTCTGGAATGTTGAGACTAAAGTCCCCATCGAAGTTGGTTATAGTTCCTATTGTAGTTCCTTTAACCGAAATAGTTGCACCAGGTAACGATTCTCCGTTTGTGTCGGTAATCTTACCCGTAATTGTTTTTACCTGCGCATAACTCATTGTAAAAGTGAGCATGGCAACTAAAAACAAGAATAATTTAAGATTTTTTCGAATAATCCTCATTTCAATTTTTTTAGTTTATGAATTTTACTTCGTTTAATTTAAAAAACTAATTCTCTGTTAATAGGCAATAATCAGCAAATTACATTCTTCTTTATTCAACTAAAACAAAATTCTGAGGGCGAATGTATAATATTTGCTATATCTTTTTAAAGACTTTTAACATCAAAAGTTCTGCAAACGTTTGCGGTGACGTTTGCGCCAAACATGTTATAAAACAGGTGGGTACTGGTTGGCGAATTTAAGAGCGTGATAGTTTGATATTTATAATTGACATAACTATTAAAACAAATGGGTTATAAATTATACAGTTTATTATTACATTTGTATATAGTAGTTTTAAACTTTATATGAAAAGCGGATTAGTTACCATAAAAGATATTGCTAGAGAGCTAAACATTTCTCCTTCAACTGTTTCGCGAGCATTAAAAGATCACCCTGATATTAGCGTAGATACAAAACGTGCCGTTAACGATTTAGCTAAAAAATTAAATTACCAGCCCAATGCAGTAGCATTAAGTTTAAAACAGCGCCGCAGCAATACAATTGGAGTTATTATTCCCGAAATTGTACATTACTTTTTTTCATCTGTTATTAGTGGAATAGAAGATGTTGCTTACGATGCTGGATTTAATGTAATTATTTGCCAATCTAACGAAAAATATGAACGCGAAGTAGCAAATACCAAAACACTTTTAGCAAACAGGGTTGATGGAATATTGGTATCTATCTCAAAAGAAACTAAAAAATTTGATCACATATATAATATTAAGGAAAATGGAGTTCCACTTGTATTTTACGATCGTACCGTGCCCGAGTGTAATGCAGACCAAGTAATTATTGATGATTTAGATGCGGCTTATCGTGCCACCAAGCATTTAATTGATAGTGGTAGAAAAAATATTGTCCACTTTTCGGGGCCACAAAATCTCTTAATTGGTCAGCAAAGAAAAGAGGGTTACTTGATGGCACTTAAAGAAGCTAATATTGAAATAGATAAAAGCTTAATTATTGAAGCAGACAGTTTTGAAAAGGCCCGTTTGGAGATTATTAATATTTTGGAAGAGAAGAAAACTTTTGATGGTATTTTTGCCGTTAACGATCTCACGGCTATTGGAGCAATGCAAACAATGCAAAAACGTGGAATTAAAATACCCGACGATATTGCAATTGTTGGTTTTTCTGATGGGAGAATGTCTGGAATTACTAATCCAACATTAACTTCGGTTGATCAGCATGGTTACGAAATGGGGACCGTTGCAACCGAAATGCTTTTAAAAAGAATATTGTCAGAAACAAAAGAGCATCCTTTTGAGACGAAGGTATTAAATGCCAACCTAATTGTGAGAGACTCATCTGTAATCTAAAATAATTCAAAAAAAATACAACTTCTCTGCAAACGTTTGCAACAACCCTTTCGGGCTAAATATTAATGTTTTAGAGCCTTTTGTAAAAAATAAAATTTGGTTTTGTAATAAATTGTATATTATCTTTGTGCAGGCAAAATCACAAATTACTCCCATTTTCTCAACTTCTTACAAATTCTATTTGTTGTAACTTGTTACAATTATTTTTTACTTAAAAACAGTTGTTATGAGCAAAAAACCTACTCTTAGTTTTTGGCAAATATGGAACATGAGTTTCGGATTTCTTGGTATTCAATTTGGATTTGCATTGCAAAATGCAAATGTTTCCAGAATATTTCAAACCTTGGGTGGCGATGTCGATAGGTTAGCAATTTATTGGCTGGCAGCTCCGGTTACCGGATTAATTATTCAGCCAATTATTGGTCATTACAGCGATAAAACTTGGGGTAAATTAGGTAGAAGACGACCTTACTTTTTGGTAGGTGCATTGTTAGCTACCGCGGCTCTGTTGTTTATGCCAAATTCGCCAACACTCTGGATTGCCATTGGTACACTCTGGATTATGGATGCTTCTATTAATATTACAATGGAACCTTTTCGTGCTTTTGTTGGCGACAATTTACCGTCGGAACAGAGAACGAGAGGTTTTGCAATGCAAAGTTTTTTTATTGGAACAGGTGCAATTATTGCCTCATTTCTTCCGTATGCAATGACCAATTGGTTTGGAATTGCGAATACAGCAGCAGAAGGTATTATTCCACCATCAGTAAAATTTTCATTTTATATTGGAGGAATCATTTTTCTTGGAGCCGTTTTATGGACAGTTTTCAGGTCGAAAGAATATTCTCCGCAAGAGATGAATGAGTTTGAAAAGGAAGAAGAAAAAGCAAACCCTTCAATAAAATCAAACTATCGTCCAGCATCCGAACTTTTAAAAGTTTTTTTACGAAATGGATCTATTTTTCTCGTAGTAGGATTAGCTTTTTCCTATTTGGTTTTTAGTCAGGGGTACGAAAAAGAACTTTATATTCTTGGAGGAGGTTTGGCAATTTATGGGTTTATACAATTTCTAACGTATATACTTGCCAAGTCTAACCAAACTAAAAATGGCTTAGTTGAAATAATGACCGACATGGTTAACATGCCGAAAACAATGGGGCAACTTGCAATTGTGCAATTTTTCTCCTGGTTCGCACTTTTTGCTATGTGGATTTATACAACTGCAGCCGTTACTAACCATATTTATGGAACAAACGACCCAACATCGGAACTGTTTAATGAGGGTGCTGATTGGGTAGGTGTTTTGTTTGGAATATATAATGGATTTGCCGCAATTGTTGCTTTTGCATTACCTGTTTTAGCAAAATATACAAGCCGAAAAGCTACACACTCAATCGCTCTTGTATTTGGAGGAATTGGTTTAGCTTCATTCTATTTTATAACAAACCCAAACATGTTGTTATTATCAATGGTTGGTGTTGGAATTGCCTGGGCAAGTATTCTATCAATGCCTTATGCAATTTTAACAGGATCGCTACCAACAAAAAAGATGGGAGTTTACATGGGAATTTTCAATTTTTTTATTGTTATCCCACAAATTATGGCAGCCAGTATTTTAGGATTTTTTATGCGTCATTTTTTTAATGGCGATCCAATATGGGCTCTGGTTGCCGGAGGTATTTCAATGTTTATAGCTGCAATAACAGTATTTTTTGTAGATGATGTTGATAGCCCCAAAAGAAAAAGAATCAAATGAAGGATTATATAAAGTATCATGAATGGCAAATAATCGAAGAAGGCTTTTGTCCCGAAAATAACCGTGTCTCTGAAAGTATTTTCAGTATAGGTAATGGGAAAATGGGGCAACGTGCAAATTTCGAAGAAAAATATTCCGGCGATTCGCTTAATGGAACTTACATTGCCGGTATTTATTACCCCGACAAAACACGGGTTGGTTGGTGGAAAAATGGTTACCCCGAATATTTTGCGAAAATTATTAATTCGACAAATTGGATTGGGATTAACATTACAATAAATGGACAGGAACTTGATTTAGCCAAATCAAAAGTATTGGAATTTTCTCGTATTTTAGATATGCATCACGGTGTGTTAGCAAGAAAATTTGTGGCCGAATTAGATAACGGTAATAAGGTTGAGGTAAATTCTCAACGATTTGTAAGTATCGATGATACCGAGTTAGGCGCTATTTCTTATTCAGTAAAAGCTCTTAATTTTTCGGGTAAAATTGTTGTATCTCCCTATTTAAATGGCGATGTTCAGAACGAAGATTCTAATTATGATGAAAAATTTTGGGTTGAAGTTGAGAAACAAATTGAAAACAATAGCGGATTTTTAACACTTGAAACAATAAAAACTAAATTTCAGGTTACCACCGGAATGTATTTTCAGATTACTAAAAATGGTAAGAATGAAACTCGAGTAATATCGAATATAACGAAAGAAAAATATATAGAGGCTTCGCAAACGGTTGAAGTTGTTGAAGGGGACGAACTAATTATTGAAAAATTTGTTTCCACAATTTCATCGCACAACTATTCGAATAATCAGTTAGTTGAAAAAACAAGTGAAGCAATTAAAAGGATTAAAAAAACGGGGTTTGCAAAACTTCTTCAAAATCATAAAAAAAGATGGCTCGAAAAATGGGAAACCAGCGATATAAAAATTGAGGGAGATGTTGCAGCTCAACAAGGAATAAGATTTAATATTTTTCAACTAAATCAAACTTACTCTGGCGAAGACGAAAGATTAAACATTGGCCCTAAAGGATTTACTGGCGAAAAATACGGCGGCGTAACTTACTGGGACACAGAAGCATATTGCTTACCATTTTATTTAAGCACCGCACCCGATGAAGTATCGAAAAACCTACTAATTTATCGTCATAAACATTTACAAAAAGCCATTGATAATGCTGAAAAACTAGGGTTTAATAATGGAGCAGCGTTGTACCCTATGGTTACAATTAACGGCGAAGAGTGTCACAATGAATGGGAAATTACATTCGAAGAAAAACACCGAAATGGAGAAATTTCTCAACCAATTTATAACTATATAAATTACACGGGCGATAAAGAATATTTGGCACCTTTTGGTTTTGAAGTGCTTCTGGGAATTAGCCGATTTTGGAGCCAGCGCGTAAACTGGTCGCACGAAAAACAGAAATATGTAATGTTAGGCGTTACCGGCCCAAACGAATACGAAAACAACGTAAACAATAATTTTCACACAAATTATATGGCAGTGTGGACCTTAAAATATACTATCGAAGCTATTGAATATTTGAAAACGGAATTCCCATATTTATTTGAAGAGATGGTTCAGAAATGGAAATTTAACGAGCTAAAAGAGACTGATCGTTGGAATGATATAATTGAAAAAATGTATTTGCCATGGGACGACAAAAAGCAAATTTATATTCAGCAAGATGGCTTTTTAGATAAAGAGTTAATTCCAGTTTCTGAAATTCCAAGCGAAGATTTACCCCTAAATCAGAAATGGTCGTGGGATAGAATTTTACGTTCGTGCTACATAAAACAAGCCGACACGCTTCAAAGCATGTTTTGGTTCGAAGACAATTTTTCGGAATTAGAATTAAAACGTCATTTCGATTTCTACGAACCTTTAACAGTTCACGAATCCTCACTTTCACCCTGTATTCATTCTATTCTTGGTGCAAAAATAGGTTACGAAGAAAAATCGTACGATATGTATTTGCGTACTGCAAGGTTAGATTTAGATAATTACAACGACGATACAGACGACGGTTTGCATATTACAAGTATGGGCGGAACATGGATGGCTTTTGTAATGGGATTTGGAGGAATGCGTGCAAAAAATAATAAATTAATTTTCAACCCATTTCTTCCAAAAAAATGGAAATTGTATGCTTTTAAAATTAATTTTAGAGGTGCAGATTTAGAGGTAAAAAAAGAGAGAAATAATTTTACTATTATTAATCATTCTAATGTTGAAGTTTCTGTAATAGTATGGAATCAACAAGTTGTAATAAATAAGAATAGTAGCATAAATTTCAAAAAGTAATATAATTCTATAATCTGCTAAAATTAGCAGTATCAGCGTTATTTGTATGCTATAATTAGTTTTTATGGAATACAGATAATGCAGATAAAACAGATTCACACAAAAATATTTAAATTATGAAACAAATATTATCACTACTAATAATCTTAATTACTTTGAATATTGCGGCGCAAACAAGTCTCGAACGCGTTGAACCCACGTTTTGGTGGACAGGAATGAATTCTCCTGAATTACAACTATTAGTTTATGGCGAAAATATTTCTTCAACCGATGTTTCTTTTGAATACCCAGGAGTTGAGTTAGTTGCGGTTACAAAAGTTAAAAGCCCAAACTATCTTTTTATTGATTTGAAGTTGACTGAAAACGTTCAGCCGGGTAGTTTTGAAATTCAGTTTAAAATAGGTAAAAATATAGTTCAAACATATTTATATGAACTAAAAGCTCGCGAAAAAAATTCAGCATCCCGCAAAGGATTTAATAGCTCAGATGTAATTTACTTGATTACGCCAGACCGTTTTGTAAACGGAAACCCACAAAACGATTGGGTGGAGGGAATGAAAGAACAACCTAATCGGAGCGATAAAGATGGAAGACATGGCGGCGATATTAGAGGAATAATAAACTCGCTAGATTATTTGCAGGAAATGGGATTTACTGCAGTTTGGCTAAATCCGGTTTTGGAAAACAATATGACACAAGTTTCTTATCATGGTTACTCTACCACCGATTTTTATAAAGTTGACCCGCGTTACGGTACAAACGCCGAGTACCGCGAGCTGAATGACGAATTGGACAAAAGAGGGATGAAACTTATTATGGATATGATTTTTAACCATTGCGGCTCGGAACATTGGTGGATGGAGGATTTGCCAATGAGTGACTGGCTCAATAATTATCCTGATATTAAAATTACGAATCACAGGCACGTTGTTAATATGGATCCTCATGTTTCTGAATACGATCATAATACAATGGTTAACGGCTGGTTTGTACCTACAATGCCCGACCTGAATCAGAAAAATCCATTCATGGCAAAGTACCTAATTCAGAACAGTATTTGGTGGATTGAATTTGTGGGCTTGGAAGGAATACGACAAGATACATGGCCTTACCCAGATAAAGATATGATGGCAGACTGGACACTTAAAGTTTTAGCAGAATATCCTAATTTTAATATTGTTGGAGAAGAGTGGAGCATGAATCCGGCAATGGTTTCTTACTGGCAAAAGGGAAAAAATAATGCCGACGGATATAAATGTTATTTACCCAGTTTAATGGATTTCCCTTTGCAAGAAGCAGTTAGCAAAGGGCTAAACGAAGATGAAAGTTGGGGAGACGGATTGGTTAAAATTTATGAATCTATTGCAAACGATTTCATTTATCCAGATGCAGATAATTTGGTTATTTTCCCCGACAATCACGATATGCCAAGGTTTTATGTACAAGTAAAAGAAGATGTTGATTTTCTGAAAATAGGATTAGCATATTTTTTAACAACACGCGGTATTCCTCAAATTTATTATGGAACCGAAGTTTTAATGACACACCCCGATGGCGAGCATGGCAAAATTCGTGCTGATTTTTATGGTGGCTGGGAGGGCGATAAAATTAATTCGTTCTCTGGTGAAGGGTTGACAGATGCACAAAAGGATATGCAACAGTATATCTCGAACATTCAAAATTGGAGAAAAAATAAGGAAGTAATTCACACTGGCAAATTAGTCCATTTTGTTCCTGAAGATGGAATTTATACATATTTCCGATTTAACGATGATGAGGCAGTTATGATAATTCTGAATAAAAATGAGACCGATAAAGTTTTAACAACGGATCGTTTTAAAGAAATAATTTCAAATTATTCAAAGGGTAATGATATAATTTCGTCAACAAAAATTTCTGATATTTCTGAGATAAATATCTCTGCAAAATCGGCTATGATTATTGATTTGAAATAAAAACCACCTTTTGTTGAACTTTTTTTAATACTCGTTGTTTCCTATTATATAAAGAGTGATTTAAAAGTTTCTCGTAAAATAGTTTTGGTTTAGGTTAGGTTTAGGTTGATTGAGAAAAGGCTAGTTGCTGAACTGGTCTTTCTTTTTTTACAAAAGAGGCTACTTTGAATTATCAAAGTAGCCTCTTTTATTGTTTCATTCTGTTTTTAATAGCAACTATTTCAACTGACTTAAAATACCTTCAATTAAATTTAATTCCTCATCAGAAAACTTTATATTTCTTAATGTTTCCACGTTATCGTCAATTTGTTGAACAGAGCTGGCTCCAATTAAAACCGAAGTAATTCGGCTGTCTTTTAAAACCCAAGCAAGTGCCATTTGTGCAAGCGATTGACTGCGTTGTTGAGCAATTTTATTTAACTTCTGTACTTTCTCAATTGCAGACTCCACAGCACTTTCTTGAAGAAAACCCCATGATTTTGCTGCTCTCGAATCTTTCGGAATTCCGTTTAAATATTTATCGGTTAACAAACCTTGTGCAAGCGGAGAAAATGGAATACATCCAATTCCTTCCTCTTCTAAAACATCCAACAATCCATCTTCTATCCAACGTTCAAACATCGAATATTTGGGTTGATGAATAAGACACGGAGTTCCCAATTCTTTCAAAATACGAGAAGCTTCTTTAGCCATATCAGCGGGGTAGTTCGAAATCCCTACATACAGCGCTTTTCCTGATCGAACAGATCTGTCAAGTGCCATCATTGTTTCTTCTAGTGGTGTGTTAGGGTCGGGACGGTGCGAATAGAAAATATCTACATATTCTAAACCCATTCGTTTTAAACTTTGGTCGAGACTTGCAAGTACATACTTTCTGCTGCCCCACTCTCCATACGGGCCGGGCCACATATCGTAACCCGCTTTGGTCGAAATTATCAAC
>DAOVTY010000133.1 GCA_030632865.1 Bacteroidota bacterium | reverse complement strand
TATAACGATTGGGAACCAGTGGATAGTTCGGCGGCGGCAATTGGTGTTCAAGGATTGTTTCGTTTAGGAAGATATTTAGTTGAAAAAGGTGAAAAAACTGCTGGCGAAAAATATTGGCAGGCCGGTTTAACGGTAATGAATTCGTTACTTGATTATCCGTATTTAAGTACAAAGCCAAATCATCAAGGATTAATTTTGCATAGTATTTATCATCAGCCAAATGGTTGGGATAATATTCCTGAAGGGAGAAAAATTGCTTGTGAAGAGTCATCAATGTGGGGCGATTATCATGCGCGGGAAGCTGCTCTATATTTACAACGGATTATTAATAATGAAAAGTACTACACTTTTTATGGGTGTGTAAAATAAAAACTTGGCAATCTGGATAGATAACAGTGCAATTAATGATTAAGAATTTTAAACACGGAGAAAGCACGGAAATTCACAGAGAAAAAAGATAACTTAATGGCAACTAAACTGACTAACTTATCGAAATTATGTGTTCACACATTAACTAATAAACCCTGGGATTTACGCCAGTGCGTAGAAAATTATAGCAGTGCCGGAATTCAGGGAATTACAATTTGGCGGAATGTTCTGGAGAATCAGAATTTAAACGAAGTAAAAAAACTTCTTGACAACCATAATATGGACGTTGTTTCACTAGCACGAGGTGGATTTTTCCCTTCAACCGAAAAAGGGGAAAGAGAAAAGTCTATAAACGATAATACTTTTGCAATAGAACAAGCTGCCGCAGTTGGTGCACCAGTAATTGTATTGGTTTGTGGAGCCGATGGAAAACAGTCCCTAGAAAAATCGAGAGACCAAATTAAGGAAGGAATCATAAAAATTCTGCCAAAAGCAAAAGCTGCAGGAGTAAAATTAGCAATAGAACCACTGCACCCAATGTATGCCGGCGATCGATCAGCTATTAATACTCTTGCGCAGGCAAATGAAATGGCAGAAGAGATTAATTCAGATTTTGTTGGAGTTGCTGTTGATGTTTATCACTTGTGGTGGGATATCAATCTTGAAAAAGAGATTAAAAGATGTGGCTCAAATAATAACTTGTTTGCATTTCATGTGTGCGATTGGAATGTACCTACCACCGACTTTTTAAATGACCGTGGATTAATGGGAGATGGTTGTATAAATATTAAAAAAATTCGTGGTTGGGTTGAAAATTCAGGATTTAATGGATATAACGAAGTAGAAATTTTTTCGGATAAATATTGGGGAACAGACCAAATTGAATATCTTGAGAAGATTAAAAGAGCATACTTAAATAAAACCTAATTCTATTTTTAGGATAAAAAACGAACTTAAACTTTAAACTTAAATATGATTCACACAGTAGGAATAATAATGAATGGCGTTACCGGACGCATGGGAACCAACCAGCATTTAATGCGGTCTATAGTTGCGATAATTAAACAAGGTGGGGTACAAATTAGTCCATCAGAATTTATTATGCCCGATCCTATTTTAGTTGGTCGAAACGAAATTAAGCTTAAAAAACTGGCTAAAATGTCGGGTGTTGAAAAGTGGACAACCGATTTAGATTCGGTAATGAATGATCCCAATTATCAGATATATTTTGATGCACAAACTACTGGCCGGCGTGCCGATGCAGTAAAACAGGCAGCAAAAGCAGGAAAACATGTTTATTGCGAAAAACCAGTTGCAACAAATACTGCAACAGCTTTAGAGCTTTATGAAGCTTGCGAAAAAGCAGGAGTAAAACATGGTGTTGTTCAAGATAAACTTTGGTTACCTGGTCTTTTAAAACTAAAAAGATTAATTGAAAATGATTTTTTCGGAAAAATAATTTCGGTACGTGGCGAGTTTGGTTATTGGGTTTTCGAGGGGCACACTATTGCGGCACAGCGACCAAGCTGGAACTACCGTAAAGAGGATGACGGAGGAATAATTATCGATATGCTTAGTCATTGGCGTTATGTTCTCGATAATTTATTTGGCGAAGTAAAAGGTCTATTTTGTATGGGGGCAACACATATTCCCGAGAGAGTTGATGAACAAAACAATCCTTACGAATGTACCGCAGAAGATGCTGCATACACAACTTTTGAATTGGAAAACGGAGTAATAGCACAGTTTAATTCATCGTGGACAACACGTGTGCGCCGCGACGATTTGCTAACGTTGCATGTTGACGGAACAAAAGGTTCTGCCGTTGCCGGACTGCGAGATTGTTGGACTCAACATTATGGTAATACGCCAAAACCGGTTTGGAATCCTGATATTAAAAGTCCCATTAATTTTAACGAAGGTTGGAGCAAAGTGCCAGAGCAGGAGAATTATGATAATGCTTTTAAAGCAGAATGGGAACTATTTTTGAGACACGTTGTAAAAGATGAGCCTTTTAAATGGAATTTGTTGGAAGGTGCAAAAGGAGTTCAGTTAGCAGAAAAAGGACTTGAGAGCTGGAAGAAAAAAACGTGGGTTAAAATACCGGAAATTAAATAACAAGTTTTCAGTTTCAGCAAAATTTCCCTAGCCAGCTGTTTCGTTCGGCTTCATGAGGAACAATTGAAAATTTATAAAAGAACAAAATGGAAAAGACAGCTTTAATAACTGGAGGTTCGCGCGGAATAGGATTTGGAATTGCAAAAGAACTAGCAAAAGCTGGTTTCAATTTGGCAATTAACGGGGTTCGTAATCAAAACTCTGTTCAGCCCATTTTAGATGAATTGAAAGATTTTGGAGTTGAAGTAATTTATGTTCAAGGAGATATTTCGAATAAGGATAATCGACAACAAATTTATGAAACTGTAATTTCTGAATTTGGGAAACTAAACGTTCTTGTGAATAATGCAGGAATTGCGCCCAAAGAGCGGAAAGATATTTTAGAAGCTGGCGAAAAGAGTTTTGAAAATGTTTTAAATGTAAACTTAAAAGGTCCATATTTTTTAACTCAACTTTTTGCAAATCACATGGTTGATGTAAAAAATGAGTTGCCAGATTTTTCGTGTTGTATTATAAATGTATCCTCAATTTCGGCAACTGTGGCTTCGGTTAACCGCGGAGAATACTGTATTTCTAAAGCAGGAATTGCCATGGCAACAAAACTTTGGGCAGCTCGTTTAGGAGAATTCAATATTCCTGTTTACGAAATTCAACCCGGTATTATTAAAACTGACATGACATCGGGAGTAACCGATAAATACGATAACCTTTTTGAGAAAGGATTAAGTATTCAAAAACGTTGGGGATTACCCGAAGATATTGGGAAAGTTGCAGCAGCGATGGCAACAGGAATGCTTCCATACTCGACAGGGCAAGTTGTTTTAGTAGATGGTGGACTTACAATTCAGCGATTATAATGAAGTTAATTCTATTACGAATTAGATTTTTAGAAATAACCACAGAGGGCACCAATATCTATACAGAGAACACAAAGTAAAATTAAATTTTGTGGTTTTATTTGAATTTGGAAGTCAAATTTTCATCTAAAATTTTAGGTAGAAATCGCGAGTTAACTGTTTGTACGAGTCTGTATAATCAGTGCCGGTTTCGTTGTAAATTATTAGATAATCCTTTTTCAATAATGTTTCATTTTGTATGAATTCCATGAGAAACCGATTAGAATCTTTTTTTGCATTGGGTTTAACTGTCGTTAATCTGCACAAATTTAATCCTTCCCTTTTTGCCAATTCAATAAATATTTTGGCTTGAATAACAGGTATAATAATTGCCAACTTACCATTTTTACTTAATAATTTTATCGATCCTTTAATTAAAACAGAAAAGGGCAGAAGATCATTATGTCGAGCAATGGCAAGATTCGTATTTTTATTTTTATAGCTATCCGTAAAAAATGGAGGGTTAGAAATAATAAGATCAAATTTGCCTTTTGATGACATTTCAAATTCTTGAAAAGATCTATTTTCTATTGCAACCCGGTTTTTCCAAGGAGATCTTTGAACATTTTCATTGGCTTCCACGGCTGCATTTTTTTCAATCTCAATACCTAATATTTTGGCTGAAGATCGTTGTGCAATCATAAGAGAAATCAGACCTGTTCCAGCCCCAACATCTAAAACGTTTTTAATCCCAAAAATATTTGCCCATGCACCAAGAAGAGCTCCGTCGGTGCCAACTTTCATTGCCGATTTTTCCTGAATAATTTTAAACTGCTTAAATTGAAAGTAGTTGTTAGCCATAATTAGTATCTCTAATATAAGTGTAGAGACGTGTAGTTAAAATTTCTCAAAAGCACCTAACCCAAAAAGAGCAAAATCGTATTTAATCGGGTCGGCCGGATCGAATTTTCGAAGCGTGTTTGTAATCTCCTCAACGGCTTTCCAATCGTTTGATTTACGTTGGAGAATACCAAGTTTTCTCCCAACATTTCCGGTGTGTACATCCAATGGAAGCATTAATTCAGAAGCAGGAATCCCATCCCAAATTCCAAAATCAACGCCATTTTTATCGTTTCTAACCATCCATCTCAGAAACATGTTTAATCTTTTCCCCGATGAACCTTTTTGTACTTTGGAGATATGTTTTCGGGTTCGTTCTCCAGGTATTTCAAAAAATATTTCGAATAAATTTTCGAGTGCTGATTTTACTGAATTTTCGCGCTGAAACCCAGTTTCAAAAACCGACTGCAAACCATCGTGATTTTTATAAATATTTTTTAGTGATTGAATAAAATAGATACAATCGTTACCATTAAAAGTACGATGTACAAATTTGTTCAATTGCTTAATCTCAGAGTTGGAAGCATTCAAAATAAAATTGGAAGGTTGATTTCCCATTAAAGAGTTTAACCTTTCGGCATTTTTTATTATTGCTGTTCTATTACCCCACGCAATAGTTGCAGTAAGAAAGCCAGATATTTCAATATCCTCTTTTATCGTAAATTTTCGGGGAACCTGAATTGGGTCGGTTTCTACAAAAGCAGGTTGATTGAACTGTTCAACTTTTTCATCTAAAAATTCTTTTAGCTCAATTAAATCCATGATTTATTTTTTAAAAGTTGTAACAATAAGTAGGGTTGAAGGATTTACTCAATTATACCGTCCTTAATATGAATAATTTTATCTGAGCGTTCGGCAAAATTATCATCGTGAGTTACAATTATAAATGTTTGCCCAAAATCGTCACGCAGTTTAAAAAGTAGTTCATGCAATTCATTGCGGTTTGCAGAATCGAGATTACCGGAAGGCTCGTCGGCCAACACCACCGATGGATTATTCACTAATGCGCGAGCAACTGCAACACGTTGTTTTTCGCCACCCGAAAGCTCAGAAGGTTTGTGTTCAATCCGATCAGTTAATCCTAAATAATCTAACAACTCGAGTGCTTTTTTTTCTGCTTCTGCTTTAGATCTTTTTGCAATAAAAGCTGGGATACAAACATTCTCGAGGGCAGTAAATTCTGGTAATAAATGGTGGAATTGAAAAACAAATCCAATTTCACGATTACGGAAAATTGCGATTTCATTTTCAGAAAAAGACGAAATATTTTTATTATTAAAAAAAATTTCGCCGCTGTCGGGTTTACTCAGCGTTCCCAGAATTTGCAGCAGAGTTGTTTTTCCGGCTCCACTTGCACCAACAATCGAGTGTATTTTACCTGTAGGAATTTCAAGGTTTATCCCTTTCAAAACTTCAAGCTTACCAAACGATTTTTTTATATTTTGTGCTTTAATCATAAAGATTATTAGACTTATAGATTATGGATATGAGACTTTTTGCAAACTAATAAAATTGATTCAATAGAAATATTTTAATAAAATAAGGTATTTCCTAAATCCTCAGAGTGTAACTATTTCATATATCATATAAAATATATAAGCTCCTATCAAGATAAATCCTGTAAATTTTCCAATTTTCCATTTGCTGAATAGAAGAAGCAGAGCTAGTATAACAACTGATATTGATAATATAATTGTTGCACTCATTAAATCTCCTCCTGCATTAATTGTTCCTCCCGATATTAACAGCACTATTAAAAATGGCAACCCGAGTCCCACCAAAATATCGAAAATATTAGAACCAACAGCATTGCTCACCGCCATTTCTCCACGTCCTTGCCTAGCAACAATAATTGATGAAAAAAGATCGGGCACTGAAGTTCCGATTGCTATAACTGTTAGTGCAATTATTGCTTCCGGTATTCCTAATTCTGCAGAAATAAGAACAGCTAACTCTACTAATACCCAACTTACAGCCGCAATAAAAATTATTGAAAATAAAAATACCAGATAATAGTTTTTTGCCTTTGGGAAAAGTAAACAGAGTATTTTATCGAAATAATTAAGAGATCCTTTATTATCGCAATTCGAATCTTCTTCTATTTCAACAACTCTATCTTCATACTGAAACCATTTTTTCCAATTTACAACTGCAATTACATATATGGCATAAACACCAAGGAATATAGAAGTTTCGATAAGTGTGAGTTTACCATCACTAATAAAAAAAATAAGTAGTGCAACTGATAACGAATAGAAAATAAGATCGCGAATTATGGGTTGTTTAATAAGTGTTGCTTTTTTCACCAAAGCTACAGCACCTACAATTACCAGAAGATTGAAAATTGCGCTTCCAACAATACTTCCAATGCCAATAACCTGATGATCACCTGGTTTTAAAACTGCAAAAAGAGCAACAAAAAGTTCGGGTGCACTCGATCCAACTGCCATTAAAGTTGCGCCGGCAGCGTCGCTTGATAATTTTAAATCTTTTGAAATTTTATCGAGAGACGAGATAAAGAATAAACTTACTATTCGTGCTAGCAAATAAAAACAAATCAGCAATGCTAATATGGAGAGTATAGTTGTCAATTAATTATATTTTACAACATTTAGTCTTCAAAACGCTCGGTAATTCCTTTTTTAATTTCGCTAGTTTCTTTTTTTACTGTTGAAGTAACATCTTCGATATCTTTTTTAATATCAGAGGTTTGCTCATTTAGTTCGCGCTTAATTTCATTGGTTGCCTTCTTAAATTCACGCATACCTTTCCCCAGAGTTTTTGCAATATCGGGAATGGCTTTTGCCCCAAAAAATAGCAAAGCCAACATCATTACTAAAACAATTTCTCCACCACTTATAAATAATATGTAACTCATTGTTTTTATTTTAACACACAAATATACAAAAAGACCGAAGTCAGAAGTTGGAAGCTATAAATTATTTCACTTCCAATTTCCGACTTTCAATTTCCTACTACTTCTTACGTTTGGCAACTACTTTTGCAATTCGTTTCTGAGTATCAAAAGCAATTGGAGTTGCAATAAATAGGGATGAATATGTACCTACAATTACACCTACCATTAACGCAAACGTAAATCCGCGAATAGTTGCTCCTCCAAATAAGAAGATTGCAAACAACACTGCAAATGTTGAAAGCGATGTACTAAATGTACGACGCAATGTACTATTCAATGCGCGATTTACATTTTCATCTCTATCGCGTTTTGGGAAGATATGCAAGTATTCACGAATACGGTCGAATACAACCACAGTATCGTTAATTGAGTAACCCACAACAGTTAGAATTGCCGCAATAAATGCCTGGTCGATTTCCAAAGAGAACGGTAGGAATCCGTATAATAACGAGAAGATTCCTAATACAATTAATGAATCGTGCGTTAATGCAGCAACCGCACCTAAACCATACTGCCAGTTACGGAAACGAACTAAAATATATAGGAAAATAATAATCAACGAGAAACCAATTGCAATGGCAGAATCTTTTTTGATATCATCAGAAATAGTAGGTCCAACTTTTTGCGAACTCTGCTGATAATCATCTGTAAACTCTTCCAAAGAAACATCGTTACCAATAAAGTTACCTGCCTGCAAACCTTTCATTAACAATGTTTCTACTTCATTATCAATGTTTTCGCTTACATCATCAATTTTATATTCGGTGGTAATTTTAACCTGATTATTATCGCCATAAGTTTTTACTTCAGGAGCTTCTCCAAAAACAACTGTTAATGCATCCTGAACTTCGTTAACTTTTACATCTGCATCGAAACGTACTACATAAGTACGACCTCCTTTAAAGTCGATTCCGTAGTTTAATCCGCGAACGAAGAATGAACCGATAGAAAGAATAATAAACGACGCAGATATTATGTAGAATATTTTCTTTTTATTCAAGAAATTAATCGAAGTACTTCTCAACCAGTCTTTAGTTACGTTTGAAGTAAACGTAATTTTATCAGTTTTCTTCAATTTCCATTCGAAAATTATACGAGTTAAAAATATTGCTGAGAACAGAGAAGTTAGAATACCAATAATTAAAGTTGTAGCGAATCCTTTAATTGGTCCAGAACCAAATAGATAAAGTACGATACCCGTTAATAAAGTTGTAACCTGTCCATCAATAATTGCAGAGTAGGCATTT
>DAOVTY010000144.1 GCA_030632865.1 Bacteroidota bacterium | reverse complement strand
TTTTCTCCTTCAATTGTGTCGGGTACAGTTTTAAGAGTATCGGCGTGTAAAAACAACGAATCGTTTGATGTGTATGATATAAAAACAGCTGAGTCGGTAACCACAGTTGTTTCAGGTTCTTTTGTAAAAATGGCAGAATTTCCTAATATAACAGATCTATTTACGGTATCTTCGAAACGAATTGAACCGAGTGCTTTTCCTGCACCATTTTCTCTATTATACTTTATATAATCTGCATTTAATATTTGAGTTTCGTTATAAATTATTGCCTTTTTTGTTAGTTCGGTTTCTCCAGAGTCTGAGTCATACCAGCCATCTTCGGCATAAAGTGTATTTGCCGAATCTTTAATTGTTGTTGGCCCTTCAATAAACATTTTGCCGGTTTCAGTATTATATTTTACAGTATCGCTTTTTAAAGTGAAGTCTTCGTTGTAACCTTCAACATCATGGTAAAAGTAAATATTGTTTTCGTCTAAAAAGTATTTGCCAATTATACTGGTTAATGTTGTTGTGCTGTCTTCAATTCTTCCAAAATCATCGTAATAACAGATGTTATTTTCCAAATCGTAATCAACCGTGTCAGAATAAAGTTTTACATCTTTATTAATGAGGACTACTCGGTTCCAGGCGCGAGCATAACTTATATCGCCATCATAAAAAGCATAATTTGAATATAAATGTAACGTGTCGCCTTTTTTAATATGAACGTTTCCGATGGCATTTACTTTATTTGTTCCTGAGTAAATAATTGCAGTGTCGCACCACATTAGAATTTCGTTGTGGCGGATTAAAACGCTATCTACTAACCTTTGAGTATTGGCATCCAGCTTTTCGTCTGATTCTAGATAACCAGCTTTTAAAATTTCAATTCTCTTTTTTTCTTGCGAATAAGAGATAGATGAAACAAGTAAAAGCAGAAAAATGATCTTTACTGAAAGATATTGGGAGATTGAAAAAATTCTATTGAAATAAATAGAATGCATTAAAGCAGTTTGTCAATGATATTTTCTACTGAAATACTTTCTGCTTCTGCTTTGTAATTTTTTATAACCCGGTGTCTTAAAATAGAGTGTGCAATTGCTTTAACATCTTCAATATCTGGCGAATATTTTCCATGTAAAACGGCGTGTGTTTTTGCTCCAAGAACCAGATATTGTGAAGCTCGTGGTCCAGCTCCCCATTTCAGAAATTTGTTAGAAATATCAGCTGCCTTTTCGGTATTTGGTCTGGTTTTGGCAGCAAGCTCAACGGCATATTTTAGTACATTATCGTTTATCGGAACTTTACGGATTAAATTTTGAAAATAGCGAATTTCTTTTCCGGTAATTACCGATTTCAACTCAACTTCAACAGTAGAAGTAGTATTTTTTACAATTGTTAGTTCATCTTCAAATTTTGGGTAATCTAACCAAACCGAAAACATAAATCTGTCTAGCTGCGCTTCGGGTAGGGGATAAGTTCCCTCTTGTTCAATTGGGTTTTGGGTTGCCAAAACAAAAAATGGTTTGTCGAGCTCGAAATGCTGACCGGCAGCTGTAACAGATCTTTCTTGCATCGCTTCTAACAATGCTGCTTGAGTTTTTGGCGGCGTACGGTTAATTTCGTCGGCTAAAATAATATTGGCAAACAGTGGCCCTTGAATAAATTTGAAATTTCTTTCGTTGTCTAATATTTCTGTGCCTATTATGTCTGAAGGCATTAAATCTGGTGTAAACTGAATGCGATTATATTTTAATCCAAGAATTTGTGCAATGGTTGTTACTAATAGTGTTTTTGCTAATCCGGGTACTCCAATTAATAATACATGTCCACGACTAAACAACGAAATTAAAACCTGAGTAATAACTTCATCTTGCCCGTAAATAACTTTTGTAATTTCCGATTTTAATTCATCGAATTTACTACGCAAAGTATCGAGAGCTTCTACATCGTTTTTAAAATTCATATATTTTTATTTTCTATATTTTTATTTTCTATTCCTCTCCCTATTTGGTTGAAGTTTAGGTGGGTCTTTTGCAAACTATTTAACCCAATTTTTGAAATCGAAATTACAATTTGCGTAAGTAGCGTCTATGCGAATATACGTTTCTGCTTGGCGCGTTGAAATCCATTCTTCTAAAACCTGTTCTTTTTTAGAAACCAGATACATGTCGGCTATTTTCTGATAGTCGTTTTGTAAATCGGCTTTATGAGAATCTACTTTTTTCATAAGTTTAATAATCTTATAAACAGATTGTTGACTCTCAGGATCAACGGTTTCAAATGGTTTCGAAATTTCATTCAAATTCATTTTTGTAAGTATCTTACTGATATCTCCATCTAAATCTTCAACCGAAAATTTAGATGACATTGTATTTAAATTGATGGCAATTCCTCCATTGTTTCGTGTGTTTTTATCATACGAAAACATCATTGCAGCCTGTTCATAAGAAATTTCGTCGTTACGAATCAAATTAGCCATGCTATCTAATCTTGTGTGAGTTTTTTCTTTTGCCTCGATAGATATTTTTGGTTTCATTAAAATATGACGTGTATTAACTTTTTCGCCTTTTTTATCTACAAATTGTATGATGTGATAACCGAACGAACTTTTTACAACATTAGAAACTTTACCGGGTTTTAAATTATACGCTACTGATGCATACGCCGGATCTAATTCGCCACGACCCAAATATCCAATTACTCCTCCATCTTTTGCCGATGGTCCTTCGGAATAAAGCACTGCCATTGTCGCAAAACTCGAGCCGTTTTCTATTCTCTTTTTTAGTTCTCGTAATCTTGCTTTTACACGATTTTGCTCCACTAATTCAACTTTAGGTTGAAGAGTTATTTGTGCATATTCGTACTGTGTTTGTATATTTGGAATTTCGTCGTCATTCAAATTTTTATAGTGTAACCTTACTTCTGCAGGAGTTACAGTTACGTCTTTTACAATTTGCTGGCGCATTTGCTGACTTAACAACTGGTTTCTAATTCCTTCCTGCATTTCCGATTTTATTGCAATTATTGGCTTTTTAAAGTACTCTTCAACTGCCTTTTCTGTACCCATGTACGAAATGTACATTGCCATTTGTTGATCCATTTGACCGTTTACCTGACTTGCAGTAACCGAAATTAATGTGTCTTGTTCAGCTTCTGCAACCAGTAGTTTGTCTATAAGGAATTGTTCTAAAATCTCACATTTCATGTCGCCATCCGAAGAAACTCCTTGTGCTTGTTGCTCAATATTCATACGCTCTACATCCGATTTTAAAATGATATTGCCTCCAACAACTGCTACAATCTGGTCAACCATTTTATCTTGTGCAAAGCTAAAGCTTACAAAAAATAGCGCTATTAAAAATATCCCTGCTCTTTTCATTTTATTATTCTTGCTCTTCATCTATTATGTTGTTATATATTCTGAATTTGTTTTGTCTAATTCCTTCTGTATAAATATTGTTTTCAACCTCTTTTAGAAACTCAATTTTACGTTTATTTAGTATCAGCTTTTTTATATTGTTTTCCACAAAATTTAACGGCGCTAAATCATTTTTCAATTTATAATCTTGAATTTTGACAAGATAATAATAATTTGAGTCATTCAATTCTATCTGATTATTGCGAGATAAAAAATGTTCTACATCATCAATTTCTTGTGGAATATTATTTTTTACTGTCTCAAAATTAACCCAATTATCCATAAAAATATCAAAGCCTTTAGCGTATTGTAAACAGTATTCTTTTA
This sequence comes from Bacteroidota bacterium, assembly GCA_030632865.1. Lineage (GTDB taxonomy): Bacteria > Bacteroidota > Bacteroidia > Bacteroidales > Prolixibacteraceae > Draconibacterium. The sequence goes on along the minus strand of DAOVTY010000144.1, from coordinate 4,220 downwards.
ACTCATTTAACCCTTCGTTGCTAGTATCTGCTATTAAAGTTTTAAGCAAAGATGGATTTGCAACATCACTTGGTATTTTTATGAAAATTGCTTTTACTATATTTTTATTTAATTTGAAAGTGTTAAGATTTGAGTTATAGAAATCTTCAATTTGAGTTTCTGTAACTGTAGTATCCATTCGCTGTTTAATTAATTCATTTTTGTACTTATAAATAATTAACGAATTTCGATATTCATTTAGTTCGCGAGTTACATTTTTCTGAGCGGTGGTTAAATTATCGTTTGCTTTTTGAATTAGTAATTCTTGTTTTACCCATTTTTCAATATAATCGTTGGCTAAAATAGAACTATCTTTTTTACCCATTTCTGTTGTAATTATACCAAACAGATCACTTTCGTAAAGTGTTTTTTCTCCAACTTTAGCTACAACAATTTTACCCGAATTATTATTGCTAGAGCAACTCGCGATAAATATACCAGCAACAATTATAATGTAATATTTTAAGCTAATTTTAGACACCTTTTATTGTTTTTAGCAGCTTTTTGTCGATAGTAATTACGTATTTTTCACGTAAATATTTAATCCATTCTTGTTCAAGATAGTTTTGGTAATCAGAAATGTATAATCCTCGTGCTTGGCTCAGTATTTTATATTCTGGCTTTATTTTATCGCCGCGAACAAAAGTAATTTCTTCATCAAAATTTTCAGGTTTCGCTTGGTTCCAAATGTAATAATCAACAATTGGATTATTTCCTTTTTCCCATGCTCCCTCATCAATAGTCACCATCTTTTTATCCGAATTCATACGGTCTGTAATTTCTTCGTTTGTCATTCCGGCAGAAAGAAATTTATCAACTTCTTCTCTTGTGTTTTTATCTTTACATTTGAATATGCTTCCTGCGAAACGTTCTTCCCATAAATACTGTTTGCTGTTTTTATTGTAAAATGCTTCAAGTCCAACCGAGTCTTTAACTGATAAGTTCCAAATTTTTTCTTCCGAAATATTAAATAGCAAAATACCATCGTGATATTCTTGCATTAAATATCTGAAGTCTGGATATTTTTCTTCCAATCTCGAATCTTCGTAAATTGTTATTTCAGTTTCTACCCAGCTGTTGAAACTTGCAGAGTAAGTACCTGTGGTTATTTTATTGTTTTGAATGTACCTGCGCAATTCTCCAAAATTGTATGTTTTCTCATTTAAACTAAACAAATCGAAATTTACTTCCTCAAACCTGTCACCAATCTTTTTCCCTTTTAACAGTTCAAGTCCTATACTATTTTCACTATAGTTATATTCCAATTTTAATTTATTTATAAAAATCGTTTTACTGGTTATACTTCTTTGCGGGTCACGTTTAATGCTGGTTTCAATTTTTTCTCTTGAATCTTCGAAAGATGCAACTCCACGCTGATCCAATTTTTTAATAATATGATAACCGAATCTGGTTTCAATGGGTTTTGTGTAATCTCCAATATTTTCGATTGCAAAAGCCGGATCTGCAAATCCCTTTAACATTCTACCTGCCGCAAACCATGGCATTTCTCCGCCTTTCTCCGCCGAACGTTTATCATCTGATTTTTCTTTTGCCAACTCCGTAAAATCTGCACCCGTTACCAGCTCTTTATAAATATCGTCTATTGCAGTTTTTATTTCAGCTTTTATTTTTGGGGTTGCTCCTTGCGGATACGTTTTCATAATATGTGCAACCAAAATCTCCCCACGGTTTTCGCGGATGTTGTGCACTTTTAAAATATGGTACCCAAATGAACTACGAAACGGTTCGGATATTTCTCCAAACGGAGTTGTAAAAGCAGCATTCTCGAAAGGTACAACCATTTGAAAAGCTGTAAAATAGCTAAGGTCTCCTCGGTTTGTTTTTGCCGATGGATCTTCTGAATATTTAAAAGCTGCCTCTCCAAAATCCTTGCCGGCAATTATCTCTTCTCTAATTTTCGATATTTTTTTTAGAATAATTAAATCTTCGTCTTCAGTGGCATTTTTTTCAACTTTCAAAAGAATATGACTTGCATTCACCTCTTTGGTCATTCTGTCGTAAAGCTCTTTAATCATCTGATCGTTATACTTTACATCAGTTAAATACGGAGCTGCCAACTCAGTACGATAACCAGCTAATTCATTAATAAAAACGGAATTGGTATCCATATTTAATGTCTCAGCCTCAATAACTTTCAGCTTAAAGTTTATGAATAGTTCTAAATAATCTTCGGGAGATTTTTTATCTGCTTCGTCATACAAATTGTTATTATTCTTTTTATAAATGCGCTCGAACTCTGCTTTGGTAACCTTTGTACTGCCAATTGTAATTAATGTTTGCTCGTTTTGGGCAAAACTATTAAATGCTAAACTGCATATAATTATTAATGAAAATAGAATGTGTTTCATTGTTGTTTTTTTACTGTTACAAGTAAATATTTGTAAGGTAAATGCAAACTCTGGAAATAATTAAAATTATTGTCGGCTACTATAATTAGGAGCTTCGCGTGTAATACTTACATCGTGTGGATGACTTTCTTGTACACCTGCATTCGATATTTTTGTGAATTGTGCTTGTTGCAACATCTCTATATTTTGAGCTCCACAATATCCCATACCTGCTCGTAATCCTCCAATAAGTTGGTAAAGAACTTCGTCTAAATTTCCTTTAAAAGGAACTCGTGCTGCAATTCCTTCTGGCACTAGTTTTTTAATATCGTCCTCCATATCTTGAAAATAACGGTCTTTCGAACCTTTTTGCATAGCTTCAATTGAGCCCATTCCACGGTACGATTTAAATTTTCGTCCCTGGAACAATATTGTTTCGCCGGGAGATTCTTCAACACCGGCAAACAGTCCGCCTGCCATAATAGAATTGGCACCGGCAGCAATTCCTTTTACAATGTCTCCCGAATAACGAATTCCGCCATCAGCGATAACCGGTACTCCGGAATTTTTAATTGCTTCAGAAACACTATAAATTGCTGAAAGTTGAGGAACACCAACACCTGCAATTATTCTAGTTGTGCATATAGAACCTGGTCCAATTCCAACTTTAACGGCATCAGCCCCGGCTTTAACCAATGCAATGGCAGCTTCTGCAGTACCAATATTCCCTGCTACCACATCTTTTTCGGGGTATTTTGCTTTAACTTTTTTAAGCAGTTCTAATACTCCTTTCGAATGACCGTGTGCAGTGTCGATAACCAATGCGTCAACCTGTGCTTTTACAAGTTCATCAATTCTATCCATAGTATCGCCCGCAATACCAACACCAGCTGCTACTCGCAATCTGCCTTTTTCATCTTTGCAAGCTAGCGGCTTATCTTTTGCTTTTGTAATATCTTTGTATGTAAGTAGTCCTATTAGCTTGTTGTTTTTATCTACAACAGGTAATTTTTCAATTTTATATTTCTGAAGAATATCTGCTGCACTTTCTAAGTCTGTTGATTCTTTTGTTGAAATCAGATTTTCGGTGGTCATTACTTCGCTAATTGGTCGATCCATATTTCTCTCGAAACGAAGGTCGCGATTGGTAACAATTCCTACTAAATAACGATGTTCATCAACAACAGGAATTCCTCCAATTTTATATTTTGCCATTAATCCTAACGCATCGCTTACTTTCTTTTCTGCAGTAATTGTTATGGGGTCATAAATCATTCCGTTTTCGGCACGCTTAACAGTTGTTACCTGATGTGCCTGCTCCATAATTCCCATATTTTTATGGATTACTCCAATTCCTCCTTCTCGTGCAATTGCCATTGCCATTCTATATTCAGTAACAGTATCCATTGCTGCCGAAATAATAGGAGTATTAATTGTAATTGAGCGTGTGAACTTAGAAGATAGATCTACGTCGCGTGGTAAAACCTCTGAATATGAGGGAAGTAAAAGAACATCGTCGAAGGTTAAGCCTTCAAATTTAATTTTATCAGAAAGAAACGACATATTTATTAATTTTATGATTTTTTATTAATGCGCAAAACTACAAAAAAATAGCAAATTACTGAGGGATATTTTGGTGACAGCAGCGTTTTGAACAATAAAAATTGTTAAAGGAGAAAAGGATTTCTTAAATTGTGTTATGGAAGATTTTCGACAGATATTAATCCGATACTGGGACTACCCCAATTTTCGTCCCTTACAACTGGATATTATAAATTCGGTGGCAAGCGGAAAAGATACGCTTGGTTTGATGCCAACCGGTGGTGGAAAGTC
>DAOVTY010000277.1 GCA_030632865.1 Bacteroidota bacterium | reverse complement strand
TTTAACTGCAAAACAATCAGACTTTTACAGAGTTTAGCGAGACCTATTTTAAGAATTTAAAAAGGGTCTCGATTTTGACCCCTTTTATACGGGAATTTTAGTGAATTTAGGTATATCCCAAAAACAATAAACGCCTGAAATCATTGATTCCAAGCGTTTTAGTTAAATATACCTTTCAAAGTAGTGGGCCCACCTGGGCTTGAACCAGGGACCACCTGATTATGAGTCAGGTGCTCTAACCAACTGAGCTATAGGCCCGAAGAATTTTAAGGTTTTGAGTTTCAGGTTCAAAACAATGAACTTGAAATGTAAACCTTTAATTTCGGAGTGCAAGTTTACAACTTTACTTGAAAATACACAAACAAAATTATTGAAAATAGTAGTAATGTTTCGACATTGTGAAGTATTGCCTGAATTCAAAGAGATTTTCAGCAATTTCCATTAAATTTGAGGCATATCAAATATTCCTTCAAAAAGGTGTTTGATTATATGGAAGAGTGGAGAGAGCGGGCTCTGAGAAGCTTTGGCAACCATCCGTCTGTCAGCTGATGACGAGAAAAGGTGCCAAAACCCGGCCGGAAACGGAATTATAATTTTAATGCTATCATTTTGAAATTCAGATAAAATGTCGAAAATAAAAACCTACGAAGAGATTAATCAGAAACTAAAATTGGGAGAAGCAGTAATTCTTACTGCCGAGGAAGTTTCAAAAATGGCTTTGCATGCATCACCCGAAGAAATTGTTGAAAAAGTTGATGTGGTTACTACTGCTACTTTTGGAGCCATGTGCTCGTCGGGGGCAATTATTAATTTTGGACATACTAATCCACCAATTCGTATGGAAAAAATTTGTTTGAATGGAGTGCCTTGTTACGAGGGGCTTGCTGCAGTAGATTCGTACATTGGTGCAACTGCGGTAGATCCCAACAATCCAAAATATGGTGGCGCACACGTTATTCAGGATTTATTAGATGGCAAAGATGTGCTGTTGGAGGCATGGGCAAAAGGAACCGATTGTTATCCGAGGAAACATATTAAAACTACAATCAATATTAATACGATTAATGAGTTCACCCTTTTTAATCCTAGAAATGCATACCAGAATTATAATGTTGCTGTGAATACGACTAAAAAAATGATTCATACTTATATGGGAACTTTGTTGCCAAACCTACGCAATGCAACTTATTCAACTTCGGGCGAATTAAGTCCGTTATTAAACGACCCCGAATTTAAAACAATTGGTTTGGGAACCAGAATTTTTCTTGGAGGCACACAGGGATTTGTGGTTTGGCCGGGTACTCAATTTCATACAACAAAACCAAAAAATGAACTAGGAGTTCCGGTTACTAATGCAGCAACAATTGCAGTAATGGGAAATTTAAAAGAGATGTCATCTGAGTATCTCCATGCCGCTTATATAGATAAATACGGAGTAAGCATGTTTGTTGGCATTGGAATTCCTATTCCGATACTCGATATCGAAATGGCAAAAAGAGTTTCAATAAATAACAGTCAAATAGAGACATCTGTTTTAGACTACGGAACTGTGGGAACACCAAAGTTGGGACAGGTAAATTACGAAGAGCTTCAAACTGGATTTATAAAAGTGGGTGGTAACAAAATTAGAACTGCGCCAGTTGCCAGTCTTGCAAAGGCTCGAAAAATTGCGAACGAATTAAAAGAGTGGCTACAAAAAGGAGATTTCGAGATTAGTAAACCTGTTCAAATGTTTCCCCAAAATACATCGTTAAACGGATTGAAAGAAATGGAGGTCGATAATGATTAAAAAAAGATACATACTAAATTTTCCACCTCAAAGTGGCGACAAAGCATTTACTTACCACTTGGTTAAAGATTACGATATTCGTATAAATATTCTGAAAGCTGAAGTTTATCCAGGGAAACGCGGTAGTTTGTTGCTAGAGCTTCATGGCAAAAAGGATAATATTGAAAAAGGTGTTGAATACCTTAACGACCATCATATTTCTTGCGAATCGCTGGATAAAAAAATACACCTTGAAGAGGATAAATGTATTGATTGTGGCAATTGTACTGCCGTTTGTTTTGCCGGATCGTTAACAATGAATAAAGAGACCTGGAAACTGGAGTTTGATAAAGATAAATGTGTGGTTTGCGAGTTGTGTATTCCTGCTTGTCCTTTAAATTTGTTTAAAATAGATTTTAGGTAATAAATAATTATCGCATCTCTTCAATTCGTCATTACGTCTGTTAATTGACGTATTAGAATTCTAATGTTATTGAATGATAGGCTGAAATGAGCTCAGCATGACAAAGTACTAAATAATGTAAATAATGAACCTATTTGAAGAAAGAACATATCGCACGCAATTCAACACTGATAGATTTACGGGGTTTGAAATAAGTTATCTGGAAACCGATTTGTGGATTGGAGTTGACTTACCATCATTTCAACCCGAAATAAAAGAGCTAGTACTTGCGAAAATAAAAGAGTTACGCAATAAATTGGATGAATATATTAATGAGGAGCCATTTTTCAAGAAAAGTCTAAAACCTTTTCTCCCAACTGAAATAGCACCAGATGAAGCAATTGAAATGGCTGTAGCTGCTGAAAAAGCTGGTATTGGTCCCATGTCGGCAGTGGCCGGACTGTTTGCTCGCGAAATTGGCGAAGAAATTATTCAAAACTTTTCGGTTAATGAATTGGTTATAGAAAATGGCGGCGATATTTACGTTCTTTTAAAAGATGAGATGGTACTCTCGGTTTTTGCAGGAGATTCAATTTTGTCGGAGAGGATAGGTTTGGTAATTCCTCCCGAAAAAAATAAATTGGGAATTTGCACTTCGGCTGGCACAGTTGGCCCGTCGATAAGTTATGGAAAAGCAGATGCTGTTGTTGTGGTTTGTGAGGATATTTTATTGGCAGATGCTTTTGCAACTGCTTTGGGAAATAAAGTAAAGTCGCCAAACGATGTTGAAAAAGTAATTAAGCAGTCAGAGAAATTTCCCGAAATTCTATCACTTTTAATTATTTGTGAGGATAAGATTGGGATCCGGGGAGATTATGAAATGAGGATTTTAAAGTAGAATTGATGAATTTGAAGAGAAAAGAGGAACTTCTTAGAAAGTAAGCAGTAAAAACTCACCCCTTAATCCCCTCGAGGAGAAGAAAAACTAGGTAACGTAAAATTGAAACGGCAGAAGACAAAATAAAATGAAAAAAAACATAAAACACGAACTCAAAACCCGGGTATTGGTAATGGATGGGGCAATGGGTTCGTTAATTCAGGAATACAAATTAACGGAAGCCGATTATCATGGCGAGAGATTAAAAAAATTTCAGCATGACCAAAAAGGGAATAACGATATTTTATCGATTACACAACCCGAAATTATTTCCGAAATTCATACTAAATATTTGGAGGCGGGTGCCGATATTTTATTGACAAATACTTTTAACGCCACCAGCATTTCGCAAGCCGATTACGGTACCGAAAAATTTGTTTCTGAGATGAACAAAACTTCTGCTGAAATTGCGAAAAAGGTAGCTGATAAATTTACAGCTCAAAATCCTTCGAAACCACGTTTTGTAGCAGGTTCTCTCGGTCCTACAAATAAAACCCTTTCGCTTTCGCCAGATGTAAACGACCCCGGTTATCGGGCTGTTACTTTCGATGAGATGAAAATTGCATACCGCGAACAGATTGAAGGACTTTTA
>DAOVTY010000278.1 GCA_030632865.1 Bacteroidota bacterium | reverse complement strand
GGACTTTCATAGTCTATCCAATACGGAGCAATATACCTCAATTTCAAGTTGTGGTAGTGTTCAACATTTATACTATTATAATTTTGAAATCGGTTTGAACCAATTAATGTAATGGAGTAATCGTCGGCTAAATTATTTACGTTCGAAATTGCTACACTCAACTCCCCCTCGTCGGCAGATGGAATATAAACAACATTTTCTTTGCTCTTAGACATAATTCGTCTCAATCCAAACGAACCTTCATTTTCAAAATCGTAAACCGTAAAACTTACACCATTTACACTACTTAAAAAACCAGAATTAAATAACTTTTCTCGAATCAACTCCACAAGTTCTCCCTCGGGGGTTCCTATATAATCTGCTGTACGAACAACAATAAAATTGCTATTAAAATACTCTTCGGCTACCATTTCTGCTGTTTTTTCTGCAATATATTCGCGAGATGGAATTACCTGATAATATTGAGAATTACTTGTAATAATTTTAGATCGCGATGACAATGGAGACACAATTGGAATTCTGTTTTTTGCGGCTATTTGTGCTACCTCCTTTTGTACCCTTTCATAAATGGGTCCAATAATTAAATCAGTTTCTAAAAACTTGGGCGAAGTAATAAACTGGCGTATTGAATCAACATTTCGCTGAGTATCAAAAACATTCAAATTAATATTCATTCCTCTTTTTTGCATCGAATCAACCGCCAACAAAACACCTTCGTAAAACTCAATAAAACGTTCGCTATTCCTATAAAACTGTTTGAATAATTCTTTACGTTGCTCCTGCTCAACAGTTGTGTCTTGTATAATTTCCACTTCAATATCGGCTAATGAATCAATAACAATTGTATCTCTCGCTTCGCGATTTAAAGTATCGTTTGCTTCTAAATATAAGGGCAAAAAAAGTACAATTTCATAAGTCTCATTTGAAAAAGGAATAAACTCATTTTGTGTACACGACTCCGGAATTTCAACCATTAACTCTGCAACTTCATAAAATGCTTCAATTTGCTTAATAGAATCAGCTTTATTTTCAACTTTTGCAGGAGCAATTTCAGCTGTTATTTTTACTGGGATCAAAATTATTTCTCCTATCACTAAATTACGATTCTCTAAAACTGGATTGTACTTTTTAATTTCTAAAATATTAATATCGTATTTGTTTGCAAGTCCGTACAAAGTTTCGCCACGCAAAACATTATGTTTTAAAAATGCATTGTCGTTTACAGGTGTTGCCTGCGTAATTGCAATCTCTTCCAGAACAGGTATTTTTATAACCACTCCAGCCTGGAAATCAACTCTTAAAGCAGGATTCAACTCCTTTAGTTCCTCTTCAGAAACTTTATATTTACGAGTAGTTCCCCACATGGTTTCGCCAGATTCTATAGTATGCTCGAAATAACTTTTACTTAAATTTATAGCCGGTTCTTTTACAACTTCAGCTTCCGTTTTAGATTTTTGTGAAATGTATATTTTCGAACCAGCTTTTAAGTTATTGGCATCAGGATTATTAAATAAAATCTCACTTTCTGAAACCCCATATTTTTTTGAAATAGAATATAAAGTTTCGCCAGATAAAACAAGGTGCACCACCATGTCAGATTTTATTTCTTCAGACAGATCAAGTTCCTCTTCAATAACAACAACTTCTTCCCAAACCGGAATACGAATAATTTTACCTTTTTTGAATTTTCTGACTGTTGGATTGTACGTATAAATTTCTTCTACAGTAACTCCATATTTTGTTGAAATAGAATATGCAGTTTCTTTTCGCGATTCTATTTTATGGATTTCAAAACCTGTTGGGTCGCCTTTTTTGTAAATTGCATTTTGCGAAATATCGGCACCTTTTTGGTATGGTATTTTAAGAACCTCTCCAATATCTAGTCCTTCAGAAATTTTAGGATTGTGCAAAAGTAGCTGCGAGCGATCTATTTTAAAATCGCGCGAAATAGAATAAATCGTCTCTCCGGTGCGAATCTGATGCAAAACAAACTTCTCACCTTTTATTACAACAACCTCATTTTCTTTTAAAACCTGAGCATTCAAATTATCAATTACAAAAACGAAAACGAATAGCAAAAATACGAACCGAAAAAACTTCATTAAATAATGGATTAAAAAATTTGTTCAAATTTAATAATTATTGACCAACACATCTTTTTTAACGTCTTATTTTTACTTTTGTTTTTTAAAAATAAATCGTCACAAAAAATATATTCATGCAAGAAAAAATTTTAATTCTTGATTTTGGTTCCCAATACACCCAATTAATTGGTCGTAAAATTCGTGAATTGAATGTTTATTGCGAAATTCATCCATACAATAATTATCCAGAAATTGATGAATCTGTTAAAGGTGTGGTACTTTCTGGCAGTCCATTTTCGGTAAGAGATGCCAATGCTCCAAAACCTAACCTCTCGGAAATTAAAGGCAAAATACCAGTTTTAGGAGTTTGTTACGGAGCACAATATCTTGCTCATTTTTTTGGCGGAGAAGTGACTCCATCTAACACACGCGAATATGGCAGGGCCAACCTTGGTTTTATAGAGAGTGAATGTATTTTATTTAACGATGTTAGTCTGCATTCGCAAGTTTGGATGTCGCATGGAGATACAATAGTTACACTTCCAAAAAATTATAAAGTAATTGCGTCAACTGAAGATGTAGATTACGCAGCTTATAAAATCGACGATGAACAAACTTGGGCAATTCAGTTTCATCCAGAAGTTTACCACACGACCGAGGGAAAACAGCTATTAGAAAATTTTGTGTCTACCATATGCGGATGCCAACAAAACTGGACTCCAGGTTCGTTTGTGGAAACCACCGTTGAAGAACTAAAAAAGAAATTAGGTAATGATAAAGTTGTTCTTGGCTTATCGGGAGGAGTTGATTCTTCGGTTGCCGGGATACTTTTAAATAAAGCAATTGGGGAAAATCTCACTTGTATTTTTGTAGATAATGGACTTTTACGAAAAGATGAATTTGAAGACGTTTTAAAATCATACGAAAACATGGGGTTAAATGTTTTGGGAATTGATGCAAAACAAAAATTCTGGGATGATTTAAAAGGAATTAAAGACCCTGAGCAAAAACGTAAAGTTATTGGTCGTAATTTTATTGAAGTTTTTGATGTAGAAGCTCATAAAATTAAAGATGTAAAATGGTTAGCACAAGGTACAATTTACCCAGATGTAATCGAGTCGATTTCGGTTAACGGTCCCTCGGCAACAATAAAATCGCATCATAATGTTGGTGGACTTCCAGAAAAGATGAATCTAAAAATAGTTGAACCACTGCGTTTACTTTTTAAAGACGAAGTTCGCAGGGTTGGAAAAGCGATGAATATTAAACAAGAACTTCTTGGTCGTCATCCATTTCCTGGTCCAGGTTTGGGAATAAGAATTTTGAGCGATGTAACACCCGAAAAAGTTAGAATGCTGCAAGAAGCCGATGCTGTTTTTGTTAACGGATTAAAAGAGTGGGGATTATACGACGAAGTTTGGCAAGCTGGAGTAATGCTACTCCCAGTTCAATCTGTTGGAGTTATGGGCGATGAGCGTACTTACGAAAATACTGTGGCATTACGAGCAGTGGCATCAACCGATGGAATGACTGCCGACTGGGTTCATTTGCCTTATGATTTTCTTGCAAAAATGTCTAACGAAATAATTAATAAAGTTCGGGGAATAAATCG
>DAOVTY010000316.1 GCA_030632865.1 Bacteroidota bacterium | reverse complement strand
TAATTTCAGCCAGTTTAACAGTACCGATTTATCTACTTTTAACCGCGATATTCATTTTCTTGCAGGAATTAATTATGCAGGAATTAATTTATCGATGTAATAATAATAAAAATCTACCTTTTAAAGCAGCACTAAAATCATTTAATTTTTTATTGAGAAATTCATACCTGAAATATCTCTGCATACAAATGTGTTTTAAAAATAAAAAAATGTTCTGACTTCTTTTATCATAAATAAAAATCGTACTTTTCAATCGTAGAAACCAACTAAATTATTTACAAGTATGACCAAGAGAAGAAAATTTATAAAAAATACTGGCATTGGCATTGCTGCTATAACAGTTTCTGGGTTAACAAAAGCTTCTAACTCTATGTCCAAAAACAAAAAATCTGAGATTAATATTAAGCTCGGTGTAGCAACTTATACTTTACGCAAATTCACTCAAAAAGAAGCAATTGATATGACTCTGCGATGTGGTGTTGACCATATAACATTTAAAAGTATGCACCTACCTTTAGATTCAGACAATGAAACCATTAAAAAAGCGGTTAATTTGTGTAAAGAAAAAGGTCTGGTATTGTACGGTGCAGGCAATATTACTATGGAGACTAAGGAGGATGTTGATCAGGCTTTTGAGTATGCAAAAGCAGCTGAAATGGACATGATAATTGGTGTTCCCAGTTTTGAATTGTTAGAATATGTAGAGGGTAAAGTAAAAGAGTATAACATTAAAATGGCAATAAATAATCATGGGCCTGGCGACGATTTATACCCCAGTGGCGTAAGTGCTTACGAGAGAATTAAACACATGGATAAACGAATGGGACTCTGCTTAGACACTGGTCATACAATGCGTCTGAATCGAGATCCAGAGCAGGATGTAAGAGATTGTTTTGATCGTGTTTTTGATATTCATGTTAAAGACGTTACAGTTGCAAAACCTGAAGGCAAATCAGAAATAATAGGTCGCGGAGCAATAGATTTTGTCTCTTTTCTGAAAATGATTGTTGACCTAAATTATAAAGGAACATTAGCTCTTGAATATGAAGCTGAAAGTGAAGATCCACTTCCTGCAATGATGGAATCCATCGGTTACATTAAAGGTGTTTTATCAGCAATTTAGTTGAAATAAAAAAGTGAATTATACTAATTGTAAAAATTAAACCATTTAAACCTTAAATTTATTTAGTACCAATTTAAAGTTGTAAATTCGCATTCAATAAAAAAAATAAAAATCATATTTAAAATGAAAAAAATCCATTTCTTTTCTCTGGCTATTGCTGTTTTAGTTTCAGCATGTATAGGCGGAAGTCAAAAATCAAATCAAACCGAAAAAAAAGAAAGTATGTTTACAGGAGCTAAAGGCGAAGTTAAAATAATGACACTCGATCCTGGCCATTTCCATGCCGCACTTGTACAAAAATCTATGTACGAACAGGTTGATCCTGTTGTTTATGTATTTGCACCTGAAGGGCCAGATCTGGATGGTCACTTAAAAAGAATTAACGGGTTTAATACTCGTTCAGAAAATCCAACTTCGTGGAAAGAGGAGGTTTATAAAGGGAGCGACTTCTTTGAAAAAATGATTGCAGAAAGGCCGGGCAACCTTATGGTTACTTCTGGAAATAATGCGAAAAAAACAGAATTTATTGCGAAAACCATTGAAGCTGGAATTAATGTTCTTGCAGATAAACCAATGGTAATAACTCCAGATCAGTTTCCTGTATTAGAAGAGACATTTAAAACTGCTGCCGAAAAAGGGGTTTTGCTTTATGATATTATGACCGAACGTCACGAAGTAACTACAATAATTCAGCGCGAACTTTCTAAAATACCGGAGGTTTTTGGAACCTTGCAAACTGGAACAGAAGAAGAACCTGCAATTACAAAAGAAAGTGTGCATCACTTTTTCAAATATGTTTCTGGCAATCCACTAAAACGTCCATCGTGGTTTTTCGATGTGGCACAGCAAGGAGAAGGAATTGTTGATGTAAATACACATTTGGTTGACTTAATTCAGTGGGAAGCATTTCCTGAAGTTACTTTGGCAAAATCGGATGTAGAGATTGTTTCTGCAAAACGCTGGACAACGGACCTAACTCCCGAAATGTTTAAGAAAGTTACTGGCTTAGATGAATTTCCTGAGTATTTAAATAAAGATGTTGAAAACGATGTTTTGAAAGTTTACAGCAACGGTGAGATAAATTATAAACTTAAAGGTATTCATGCAAAAGCATCGGTAATTTGGAATTATCAGGCTCCCGAAGGTACCGGAGACACACACTACTCTATTATGCGTGGTACAATGTGTAACATCATTATTAAGCAAGGTGCAGAAGAAAATTTCAAAGCAACCTTATACATTGAAGCAATAATAGATGAAGGGCTAGAAACTTTTGCCGGTGGCTTAGGTAAGGCAGTTAACCAAGATTTAGCGGTTATGTATCCGGGAATTAAACTTGAAAAATTAGGCGACAAACTTTGGAAAGTTGAAATTCCTGCCAAATATAAAATTGGGCACGAAGCACATTTTGGGCAGGTTACCGAGAAATATTTACGCTACCTAAAATGGGGACGTTTACCTGAGTGGGAAGTGCCAAATATGATTGTAAAATATTATACTACCACCGAGGCAATGAAAGTTGCTATGAAGAATTAGATTTTTAGACTAAGAGATACAAATATCAAGATAAAAAAGCTGTCCAATCCGGACAGCTTTTTTTGTGAGAAACGGAACAAATTCCAATTATTTTTTATCAACCGGATTATCAACAACAATTCGTTTTTTCTGATTAGCAACCTCGTTTGCTACCAAAAAGCAATATTTCGAAACCCGCATCATTTTGTTATAATCTATTTTTTCTAATTCATCCGTAAC
>DAOVTY010000305.1 GCA_030632865.1 Bacteroidota bacterium | reverse complement strand
TCTAAGTCAAATTTTTCTTTACGAAGTTTCTCTGAATAATACCACCAATCCCACGATTCGAGTTTAATGTTTGCTCCTTCTCGGGTTGCAATGGCTTGCATTTCTACCACATCTTGTTTCGCCATTTCCAACGAAGGCTCCCACAATTCCATCAGAAAATCATAAACTGCCTTCGGAGTTTTTGCCATGTTTACATCAATTTTGTATGCAGCAAAATTTTCGAAGCCCATTAATTTGGCCTTTTGGTCGCGAAGCTTTACAATCTTTTTAATAATTTCTTTGTTATCGTTTTCATTGTCATTGTCGCCGCGCATAAAATATCCACGGTACAATTTTTCACGTAAATCGCGTTTTTCTGAAAACTGAAGAAAAGGAATCCAACTTGGTTTAGCCATGGTAAAAACCCATTTTCCTTCTTCCCCTGCTTTTTCAGCAGCAGAAGCCGCCCTCGCCACAACATCTTCTGGCAAACCAGACAAATCTTCTTTGTTATCAATTACAAGCTTGAAATTCTTATTAGTTTCTGCCAATAAGTTTTCGCCAAACTGAAGATAAGAAGCCGCAAGTTCTGTATTTACACCTTTCAAAACCTCTTGGTCGTCAGCCAATAGATTTGCACCATTTCGTTCAAAATCCTGATAATATTTTTCAGTAACTCTAATTTGCTGATCATCCAAATTTAACTCGTTACGTTTATCGTAAACAGCTTTAATTCTTTTAAATAAATCAGCATTCATAGAAATATTATTTGCATGTGCCGTACGGATTGGAGAAATTTCACGTGCTGCAGCTTGCATTTCGTCATTTGTATCGGCACCACTTAATGGGCCAAAAACACTACTTACCTTACTCAATAAATCACCCGATTTATCTAATTTTAAAATGGTGTTTTCGAAAGTTGGCGCTTCGCTATTAGCAACTATTGCATCAATTTCGGCCTGGTTTTGTTTTATACCTTCCTTTATTGCAGGAACAAAATGTTCAACTTTAATTTCGTCGAATGGCGGAACACCAAATGGTGTTGTCCACTCGGTAAAAAATGGATTTTCCATAGTAGTTTTTTCTTTCTTTTGGGTTTGACACGAACTAATTGCCAATCCTAATACAAAAATAATGAACAGCAGTTTTCTCATCTTCTTAATTTTTTATGATATTATTTATCGCCGAAGATAAATATTATAATGAGCCTTGATTATGATAGAATTCAGTTTCGCAATATTTGCAAATTAATTTTGATGATGGAATATTTTGATTCAATGGAGCAAAAGTTATGGCTGAAATAATAGCAGCAGCCAGCAATTTCATTTTATCTTTTAAACTTCTTTTAATACTGTATTTTTCTGAACCACATTTCGGACATACAATTTTTAAATCTTTGTTCCATTCGCCCGTTTCAATAAGAATAGATTTCACCTTTTCAATATCCGATTCATGCACTTTCAATTTAGCCTGCATTGTGGGAATATGATTTAACACCTGCGATGTAAGTTCTCCTTCAACAAAACATTTAATACCTTCCGATTCCAACCGACTTTTTAGAATCTGCAAATCGGTTGCATAATGAGATTCTTTAACAGTTACAAACTTCATAACAGGATGTTTTTTAATTATTTTATTTCCACTTTAAAAACAACAGCCATCTCGTTAATAACTTTTGCAGGAGTTGTTACCAATAACCCTTTCTCGGTTAATTTGTATTGAATATCTTTTTTACAACCTAACAATGTTACACTCTTGATTTCCTTACTGTCTTTCCAATTTTCTTTTGAAAAAGATTCGAATAAAAACTCGGTATTATCTCCAGGCCAACCTAGAATAGTTGCATAAACTACATTCTCGTGCGTTGTATATCGAACATCTTTTGCCGAGTATTTAACCTTTAAAAATGCTTTATGATTACTAAAATGCCCTTCGGGTTCTTTTGTTGGACCTTCGCCAAAAGTGTACCACGGACGGGTTTTGTAAATTGCTTCGCCATTCGTTTTTAACCACTCTCCCATTTTAAGAAGAACATTTCGTTGATCATCGGGTATTGTTCCGTCTGCCATTGGCGAAATATTCAAAAGAAGCACTCCGTTTTTACTCACAATATCAATTAAAACATGAAGAACATCGGCAGCAGGTTTAATTCTCAAATTATCGGTGTAACACCAACTACCTGTAGAAACAGTTTCGTCTGTCATCCACGATTTCTTTTCCAGCTTATTTTTACGCGATTTCTCCAAATCGTCAACCGAGCAATCCAGCGGAAGGTCGTCTTGTTTACGAACGATTACAACTTCTTTACCCAACTTTTCAGCTTCGTTTAAATAGTATGCACAAAATTTAAGTTGGTATTCTTCAGGAATCTGATCAAGCCACGAGTCGAACCAAACAATATCGGGTTGATATTTGTCGATTACCTCTTTTAGCTTTCCAAACCAAACCTCTTCTAGAAATTTTTCTTCAGGAATATTTCCATACAAATAATTCAACTCTTCATCATCCATTGATGGTGGCATGCCTTCGAAAAGTGGGTAATGACTATTTCCAAACGCCCTGCCAATATTATCTTTATTATATTCTATTTCCTCTGTCTCTTTTCCTTTGTATCGTTGTAGGTTTTTAGCATGATGAAAAGTTGTAATTAATTTCATTCCGTTGCCTTTTATTGCTTTTTCAAGCTCGCCCGTAACATCCTTTTTAGGACCTTTATCCATACTATTCCACGGTGTTATATCACTGTCCCACATAGAAAATCCATCGTGATGCTCGGCAACCAAACCAGCAAAACGGGCACCGGCTTTTTCAAATAAATCTGCCCACTCATTTGCATCAAATTTCTCAGCTTTAAACATTGGTACAAAGTCGTGGTATCCAAATTCTGAAGGGTCTCCATATTTTTCAATATGATGTTTGTAAATACTCTTGTCTTTAAAATGCATCCATCGAGGATACCACTCATCTCCGTATGCTGGAACAGAATAAACTCCCCAATGAAAATATATTCCCAGTTTTGCATCCTGAAACCAGTCTGGTTCTTCGTTGTGCTTTGCCAGCGACTCCCAAGTTGGTTGGTATTT
>DAOVTY010000289.1 GCA_030632865.1 Bacteroidota bacterium | reverse complement strand
CTCGATGGTTTTATCGATGTTGAAGAGGAGCTAAAAAAATTGGAAGATGAATTAAAATATACTAAAGGATTTTTGATTTCTGTTCAGAAAAAACTAAGTAACGAACGTTTTGTAAATAACGCGCCCGATGCTGTTGTTGCCAAAGAAAAGGCTAAACAAGCCGATGCCGAGTCTAAAATTAAAGTTTTGGAGGAGCGGATTGTTTCGATGAGATAGTTCTTCGACAACCTCTTTCTTCGCCTTAAAACTTGTTAAACATTCAGTTAAATTGTGTTATTATCACATCTAAATAAAACTTTTACATATTTTTACGATTCGATATATTTATGAATGAGTTTATTTAAAACTATACTAATCTTACTTTCAGTAACTTTTTGTCTTTCTGCATTCTCGCAGGTAGATTCGGAGGAAATTGACCCGATGCTAATTAATTTAAAAGCAAAGATTATAAGTGCTGCCGACAGTTCTGCAGTTCCGTACGCAAATATCATAAATAACAGAACACACACCGGTACTATAACAAATGGCGAGGGGTATTTTTCGTTGGAGATGTTAAATATTGATAGTTTGGTAATTACATCGGTTGGATACGAAAATGCAGTGTTAAAAGTACCTCGTTATTATAGCGAGTACGATGTGTTTACTTTTGTTATGAGCCCAATGAATTATGGAATTGACGAAGTAAAAGTAACCGGAGAAAAACTGGGTGTAGATTTGGGAATTGGATCTGGAAAACCAATTGACCTTGCACCTGCATTACGTGGCGATGCTTATAACGAAGCACCACCAATTTTAGCCGCTTTTTTTAATCCTGTTTCGTACTGGCAATATTACTTAAGTAAAAAAGAGAAACGAAAACGAAATGTACGCGACGCAATGGCCTTGGAGAAAAACTGGGAGATGCACTCTGAAAATTATAACAAAGAAAAGGTGATGATGCTAACCGGTTTAAAAGAGATGCAAGCCGATTCTTTTATGATTTGGTTTAATAACGAAAATATATTGCCATACACTTCCACCGAGTACCAAATTCGTGCTTCGATTATTGAATATTACCACTATTATTTATTGGAAAAAGCGGAGAAGAAAGACTAATTTTCATCTCGTAACATAAAAAACAGAACACTGACAAAGTTGATTAATCAGTTAAATCAGTGTTACATTGAAAGGTGGTAAAAATATAGTATGAAAAATCTACAACTCCTTAACTCTCAAATTACGCCACTTAACTTTAATGCCACCACCAGAATGAATTTGTAAAGCAATTGCACCTTTTCCTGCAGCAATTTTATCGTCGGTAATGTCAACCATTTGTTGGTCGTTTAACCATGTAATAATTTGTCCGCCAACAGCGCGTATTTTCATAGTATTCCACTCGCCCATTTTCAGGATATTCTCTTTCTCATCAGGAATTTGTACTAACCAACCTCGTCCGTACGATTCGTAAATACCGCCGGTATCGTGGTTTGGAGGAGCTACCTCAACTTGCCAGCCACTTACCTTTGTTCCTTCGAAAGTAGATCGGATAAACACACCACTATTCCCGTTTGCTTCTTGTAAAAACTCAAGGGTAATTTCAAAATTATCGTAATTTTTATCTGTCGAAAGGTATCCATACTCTTTATCTGGGCCACTTTCGCAAACTAACAGACCGTCTTCTACATACCATTTTTCGGTGCCGTGAATTTTCCACCCGTCAAGATTTTTACCGTTGAAAATTGATTTTCCATTGTCGGTACAACTTACTGTTGTAAGAGTAAATATTGCTACGAGAATGTAAAGGGCTGTTTTTTTCATGATTTTTATTTAATAAGTTATAGATATAATATTCGATAATTAGTTTGACTGTTATTTCCCAATCTGACTTTTCAATAATTTTACATTATTTTCTAATTTAGAAATTGTTGCATTTTTGGTTTTTAAGTCGGCTTGCAACTTATCGGTTTCTGCTTTTACTTTACCGAGTTCTTTATTTAGTTCAGATAAATTGTTCTCCTCAGTTTCGATTTTACCCTCAAGCACTCTTGCCTGATCTTTCATTTTTCCTATTTCAAAATTCTTTTGATTAACAACAGTATTTACATTTGAAACCTCTGTATCTAATTGCTCAACTTTTAATTGTAGTGATTTTATTGTTTTATCTTTCGAATTAAGCGTACTTGTTAATCTTTGTTTTTCGAAATCAAGATTAAAACTTGTCTCTTGCAGCGACTCCTGTTCTTTATTTAAATTTTCGTTCAAAACAAAAATCTCGCTAGTTAACGAATCTATGTAACTATCTTTTATTGCATTACTTTCCAATAATTCATTTTTCATACTCTCGAAATCTGCAATTAATGCTCCAATTCGGGCTGCCTTTGCACTGTTCTCCTCAGTTAATTGTCTCGAAAGTTTTTCGGCCTTTAACCGCCCATTTTCCATTTCGAGGTATTTCTTTTTTGTTACACACGATGTAAAAACAATCAGTATTATACTAATAAACAGTAGTGAATATTTTTTTATCATAATTTTATTTTTCTTAGACTTTTATTCCTAATAATTTTGCAAATATAAGGTTTTCGAAACTATATTTCACCATCGATTTAATATTTCGAAGTTGTTTGTTTATTGGTTAATCGGCATATTAATATTATTAACGAAGTACGGGATATATAAAGTTAGAGTGTTGAGGTAATTGTGTATATTTGTTATTCAAGCTTAAGATTTAAATTAACTAATATTAAACCAAAATTACAGTGAAATGAAGAATTTTACTTTCATGATATTCCTAGTATTTATATTTTCAAATTGCACAAAACAAGATCTTAAAAAAGACTATCCAATTAAATCAGTGTCATCGCAAAATGTAGAATTAACTGATAATTTTTGGTCGAAACGAATTAAAACAAACAGCGCTGTAACAATTCCTTACTGTTTCGATAAATGTGAGGAGACAAATCGCATTTCGAATTTTGAAATAGCCGGCGGACTTAAAGAGGGAACTTTTGAAGGCATTCGGTACAACGATTCTGATGTGTTTAAAATTATGGAAGGAGCTGCCTATTCTCTTCAGCAAAATTACGATCCAAAACTCGATAAATATATGGATGATTTAGTTGCAAAAATTGCAGCGGCTCAGGAAGACGATGGCTATTTATACACAATTCGCACAATAAAAGGCGACTCTGCTTTAACTGCCAGCGAAGGCAACGAGCGCTGGAAGGAAGTTCGAATGCACAGTCACGAATTATATAATGTCGGGCACATGTACGAAGCTGCCGTAGCACATTACAATGCAACTGGTAAAACTAATTTTTTAGATGTTGCACTTAAAAATG
>DAOVTY010000161.1 GCA_030632865.1 Bacteroidota bacterium | reverse complement strand
TTTTCCAATAATTTTTAATGGAATTACATATTTATATTTGGGATTAAATTCTTTTAACAATTCAAATTTATAGTCTGAATATGAAAAAACGCCAATCCCTTTGTTTGGATTTTCACCATACCAGAAAAAATCATTTGGTTTTGATGTTAATTTTCCGAATTTTAATTTTTCTTCATTTTCACATTCTAAAACAATCAGAATGTCAGGATTTAACGAAAGTATTTTTTCGTTTTTCTTTCTAAATGCTCCTTGACTATTCCATTCAATTATCTTCATTGTTTCGTTTTTCTCAAATGTGGGCTAACATCTAGACATAATAACTTTTCCAATACCTATATTTGAAATATGCACTTAAATACTTCCTACATTGAATTTCCAATTCCAACCAAAACAACTGATAACAGAATTACAACAATCCCGGCAGTAATTGTCCACTTGGTTTTTGGTGCAACACCTTTCCACTCTTTTCGGTAAATTCCCCACATATTTGCTGTTAAAATTATGGTTGACATGTGTAAAATCCACGAGCTGGCACCGTTTCCTAATTTGCTTTCGCCCATTCCGTAAAAGAAAAACTGGAGAAACCAGATTGTCCCGGCTAAACCTGCAAACATTATGTTTTTAGAAATTGGAGTAGCTTTATTTGTAAAATCTTTGTACGATTTATTTTTCAAACTAAGAATGGTGGTCCAGATTAAATTGGTAGTTAAACCACCCCAAAGAATAACCACAAAAGTTACATTATTCTGAAACAAAGGATTAAATCCGGCTACTACAGCAGCCTCTGCCAATGGTTTTCCAGCCTCAATTCCGAAGTTGAAAAATGAACTTAAAATACCCGATAACACGGCTATTATTAATCCTTTCACCAAACTAAATTCAGGAACACTCTTTTTCTGTTCTTCCTCCGAAAGCTCACCCTCTTTCATCATTCCGGCTTTTCCGGCAATTCCAATTCCAACAAGACAAACAAAAACACCAAGCAGAACCAATTGTCCGCCGGGAGTTGCCATCATATCAGTAAAAGAAACCTTACCAACAGTTGGATTTATATTGTAATAAATTGATGGAACAATTGCACCAAAAGCAGCACAAAAACCAAGTACCACCGAATTACCAAGCGACATTCCCAAATAGCGCACTCCCAATCCGTACGACAAACCTCCAACTCCCCAAAGCAGTCCCATCAGAAAAGTAAAAAACAATATTTGGCTCGAACTTGCAGCAATAATTTGCATAAAACCAGGAACTGTTAACCAGGCTGCCAGCGGTGGCACTATTAACCATGAAAAAACTCCGCCAACAATCCAATAACTTTCCCATGCCCAACCTTTTACTTTATTGAACGGCATATAAAAGCTACCCGAGGCAAATCCGCCGATTGAGTGATAAATGATTCCTAAAATTGCTTGCATAAAATTAAGCTTAGTTATTTGCTATTTTTAATTTAATTTTTCTCTATTCGAAAAACAAATATATATTTACATTCCCGAGAAAACAATACTTAAAATGGCACATTATTTATACTTTTTGACTCTAAAATGAACAGTAACTTTGTAAAATACTTAACCACAAGTGACGAAGATAATAAATGGGGACTATATTTAAATGTTATAGGATCAGTTAAAGTTTCTCCACATAGTGATTATCCATCATTAAATCATCCATCTGAATACTTTTTTAATTGGGATGAAGGAAGAGTTTTAAAAGAATTTCAGATTAACTATATTACTGAGGGTGAGGGAATATTAGAAAATAAGTTTGGTAAATTCAATTTAAAAAAAGGATGTATATTCCTTACATTTCCTGGAATTTGGCATCGATATAAACCGTTAACAAAAGCCGGATGGAGAGAAAACTATATCGGATTTAACGGTACAATCGCAAAAAATATTATTGTACAACCCCAATTTTTACATGAGAATCCGGTATTTTATTTTGGGATAAAAGAGGAATTTATAGATACCTATTTAAAGATTTTTGATTTAGTTGAAAAAGAACAACCCGGGTTTCAACAAATTGCCTCTGGAATGATTATAAAACTACTGGGATACATTGTTTCGTTCGAAAAACAAAAGGGTTTTTCGGGTAAAAGAATTGCTCAAGTTATCGAAAATACGAGGTTTGAAATGCGACAAAATATAGGATCGATTCTAGATTTGCAAGAGCTTGCTAAAAAACATAATGTTAGTTACTCCTTTTTCAGAAAAATGTTTAAAAAATATACTGGTGTTTCGCCAGGCCAGTACCATTTGCAGTTACGAATTATGCGTGCAAAAGAGTTACTTATTTCAACAGACAAAAGCATAAAAGAGATAAGTTACGAATTGGGATTTCAATCTATTTTCTATTTCAGCAATATGTTTAAAAAGAAAACGGGCAACACTCCTTCTAATTTCAGAAATAAAAATTCAATTAGTTAAAATCTAAACCTGATTTATTCACAAATATTAAATAAAAAGTTACATACTTTTTTTGTTCTGTTAAAAAAAAGTAATTTCCCACGCCTAAAAATAATTATTACTAAACCTGTAATTCTAATGTTTTGGGAATAACTATTAAGTTGAAATAAATTAGAAATCACATAAAATTTAAAAAACTATGATTAAAAAGCTGTTCTCTTTTTTGTTACTTGGTGTACTGATTTTTTCAGTAGATCGAGCAACTGCACAGTCCGAACCAACATTCGATAAATATCATTCGAATACAGAGGTTCAGCAAATTCTGAAAAGTTTATCGGGCAATTCGGGAGCCAAATTACACACAATTGCAACGAGTCCAGGCAACGAGCCTATTACAATTCTTGAAATTGGTTCAAATCTGGAAGATGCTCCCGCAATTTTTGTAGGTGCTAATTTCGAAGGCGACAATCCTTTGTCGACCGAAGGAGCACTCTACTTCTCTAAAATGTTGCTCGACTCGATAAATTACACCAAGAACGTAAAATGGTATATTATGCCTCAGCCCAATCCAGATGCAGCGGCTGGTTTTTTTGCGCCGGTAAAACATGGATTAACAGTAAATAGTTATGAAATTAATAACGATGCCGATGATGCCGTAAACGAAGATGGATACGACGATTTAAATGGCGACGGATTTATTACTAAAATGAGAGTAGCAGATTTACAAGGAACTCTAGTTTTGTCTAAAGCCGACCCAAGAATACTTACAAATGCGAAAAAGGGTGAAAGCGGAATTTATAAAATTTACGATGAAGGATTAGATAATGACGGCGATGGAAAATATAACGAAGACGGCGAAGGTGGAATTAATGTTGGTATCAGTTTCCCTCACCTTTTCCCTAAAACCAATAAAAACGCCGGAATTTTCCCGGGACAAACTCCTGAAGTTTATGGAATAATGCGTTTTATATACGATCATCCTGAAATTGCTATGGTTTATACACTTGGTAATTCAGGTTTTTGTTCTGTTCCTCCCAAAGGTGGTCGTAAAGGTGGAGCCAACATGGAGAGCATAAAAATTCCGAGTCGTTATGCAAAACGTTTTGGTGTTGACGCATCGAAAAATTATACAATGAACGAAGTGATAGAAATGATGAAAAAGCTTGTTCCTCCGGGCATGGAGGTTACTCCTTCGTTGGTTGCAAGTTTCCTTGGTTTGGGAGCAGCGGTAAATCCGTTAGACGACGACCTAAAATTCTACAAATCGTATTCAGAGGATTATAAAAAATATCTCGAAAAGAAATCATTCAACACAAAAACTCTTGATCCTGCACCCGCAAAAGATGGTTCTTTTGAACTTTGGGCGTATTACCATTTGGGTGTTCCATCGTTTAGTATGAATCTCTTTACAGTTCCTAAAGTGGTGGAAGAGAAGAAAAAAGATAATGAAGCACTTTCGATGGATGATGTTGAGAAAATGAGTACTGAAGATTTTATTGCACTGGGTGAAACTAAAATAGAT
The DNA here is from genome assembly GCA_030632865.1 of Bacteroidota bacterium. GTDB lineage: Bacteria > Bacteroidota > Bacteroidia > Bacteroidales > Prolixibacteraceae > Draconibacterium. The sequence goes on along the minus strand of DAOVTY010000161.1, from coordinate 3,385 downwards.
ACATTTTTGAAAGCAAACAATGCACCTGAAAAATTTTATGCAGAGGGAATTCTTAAAATGTTAGATTCGGGCAAATTCACTCCAAAACAGCTAGTTGCGATAATGAAAAAAATGCCAAAATCTGAGAAGGAGGATGAATTGAGTGAAAGAGACAAAGCTCTTTTAGCGTGGTCTGATAAACATTGGGAAGGCAAAGGTTTTGTTGAATGGCAAAAAGTGGAGCACGCCACTTTAGGCGAAGTTGAAATTGGTGGTTTTGTTCCATATCTTGAAACTACACCGAAAGCTGAATTAATTGATTCGCTTGCAAAAACACAACTCCCTTGGTTGCTTCAATTATCAAAAAAATTGGCGCAATTTTCGATTGAAAAAGAAGAATTCACAGAATTGGGAGATGGTGTTTACAAACTTGAATTATATATTAAAAACAAAGGCAAATTTGCGTACCCAATTGCAATGGGAAAAAGGAACAGCCAACCTGCTCCAATAATTATAATTTTAGATGGAGACATTCAATTTCTTCAGGGAATAAAAAGAACCCCATTGGGTAGCTTAAACGGAAATCAAATTAAAAAGCTAACATGGATTATTCAGGCAAAAAAGAATCAGGATATTGCAGTAAAAATAGAGTCGGCAGTATTTACCGATGTTGTTAAACAAATAAAAATTGGAGGTTAATTATGAAACGATATATTTTATTCATACTACTTTTTACAATAGTTTTTGCAGGAAATGCCGCAGATAATAAAGGTAAAATTGAAGTACCACTTCGTTTTGACAGATATTACGAATACGACGAAGTTGTAGAAGCATTAACGGTTTTACACGAAGCTTTCCCTGAACTTACAAAGCTCGACTTAATAGGAAAAAGCGAAGAAGGGCGTGCTATTTACGCACTTACAATTAACAATAAAGAGACCGGTGACGAGCTAAGTAAACCCGGTGTTTATGTTGATGGGAATATTCATGGCAACGAAATACAAGCCGGCGAAGTGTGTTTGTATTATGCAAATATGCTGCTTACAAAATATGGCGAAAATGAGAAAATAACCAAGGCAGTTGATAATAATGCACACTATATAATTCCAGTTGTAAATGTTGACGGACGGTATCATTTTTTCGAAGATGGAAATACTCCAAGTACTAATCGCGGACTGAGAGTGCCCAGAGATGATGACCGCGATGGTTTGTTTGATGAAGATGCTCCCGACGATTTAGATGGCGACGGAAGTATTTGCCAGATGAGAATTAAAGACCCACAAGGAGCGTACAAACTTGACCCTGAAGATAACAGATTATTAGTGAGAGTAAAGCCAGGTAAAAAAGGCGAATACTCGCTACTGGGCTACGAAGGAATAGACAACGACGGTGATGGTAGGTTTAACGAAGACTCTGAAGGATATTTAGACCCTAACCGAAATTGGGGTTCTAATTGGATGCCAAATTACGTTCAACGCGGAGCAGGAAATTTTCCACTTTCGGGAACAGGAATTAAAGCTGTACACGAATTTATGGCTTCTCATCCAAATATAATTATTGGATATGCTTTTCATAACACTGGTGGAATGTGGTTACGTGTTCCGGCCGAAAAGTCAACTGAAATCCCATCATCAGACGTTGCTGCTTACGATGTAATAGGAAACGAAGCCATAAAAATTACACCGGGTTATGTTTACATGCCCGCATACGATTTATATCCAACTTATGGCGATGCCGATTCGCACATGTTTTTTATACACGGAATTTACTCTTTTGTTGGCGAGTTGTTTATGAGAGATCAAGAAACATACACTACAAAAAAGTCTGCGGAAAAAGAAGATGCAATGGAGGCGATCATGCGCGGATCGAGCACAGAACGCAGCCGCGAGCAACTGAAGTTTAATGATAACGTTGCTTTAGGCGAGTTGTATAAAGACTGGAAACCATTTACTCACCCCGTTTATGGAGAAATTGAAATTGGAGGTTGGGTAAAAATGAGTTCTCGTTTGCCACACCCTTTTATGTTGCAAGATTTGGTGCATAGAAATGCATCTGTTGTTTTACTATCGGCTGGTCACACTCCTGAGCTAACAATCGATGTATTCGAAGTAAAAGAAATTGGTAAAAATCTATCGCAAGTTAGAGTTCGCATCGAAAACACGAAAGGATTATCGTCGATGACAGCGCAAGCTTTTAAGGATAAACTTTACAAGCTGGATGTATTAAAAGTAACAGGAGGAAAAGTTGTAGCAGGAGGAAAACTTAGCGATATTAGACTGAATAAAGTTAGTTACAAAGAGAATAAACCTGAGGTTCAGTTTTTTGCAATGCCCGGCCACAGCAAAGTTGAATACCAATTTTTAATTGAAGGAAAAGGTAAAGTTACCTTTAGCTATGAATCTCAAAAAGCAAAAAATGCAGTAACTACTGTTGAACTATAAGTATTGGAAAATTATATTTATGAATGGAGTATTCAAGATTATTGGATACTCCATTTTTTATAGTAAAATTAGATGTTATTTTGAATTTTTTCAATGCGCCACTCGCTCAATTGTTTAATTCTATTTAGCACATTAGCAGTAACGCGGTTATGAAGACTTTTCCACAATAAATTTACCAATTTACTTACCTGTTTTTCTTTTCCATAAAAGTTAAAACTAACAGCAAATATTAATTGCGAATGTTCTGTTTCTCCTAACTCTTCAATAGACGAGCGTACATACATTGTAAAAATACCGATTGGATAACCACCGCTACTTTCATATAAAAGATAACGTGCATTGTCGAAATCAAAAGTATCGGGAATCCGTTTTATACGAATTGAATTAAGATAGAAAAGTGGAATTAAATGCAATCCAAAAAAACTCGTCATAAATTTAAATGGATATTTAGACCAACCAAAAGGAAGAATTCGTATTTGCTCTATTTTATCATCAACCCGTTCAACTTTTGCAACGTGGTTTGGCCAACAAGTAGAATCGCCATTCCAATTTAAGAGTTCATTAAAAACATAATTAACGGGTGCTTCAACCCCAATTTTGTGAATATTTAATATTGAATTTTTATCTACATCGATACCAACCCGCTGCATTACTCGCTGGTTATACTCCTCTCGCTTTTCCTCCGATTTAAACTCAATAAGTGTTGGAATTTTAGGTCTGTTAAACAAAAAATACCATGCATCGGAAAATAAAGTTTTACTTCGCGATGGAGGTTTTTTTAATATTTTTTCGGTTGAAATATTGTTTAACATTTATAATTTTTGTGCTTCCCAAATTCTATAGTAAAAAAGATGTTACCTCAAAAATACACTTTAATCCATAAAAAAACCGTAAGAGTTTACTAAAATTCTTACGGTTTTTAAATTATAAGTTACCCTATTTAAAATCCAAATTGCGAAGGTAGC